>JBIIPY010000159.1:0-3289 GCA_044342365.1 Ferruginibacter sp.
GGTTACAAAGAAAACATAAACAGCAACGGTATATTGTTGTTGGGGATTAAACACCAGGTACACAAAAATGTATCAATCATTGCATGGGATATGCTGGTGAAAAATGTAATGCATACCCAATTGTTGCAAACAGATGTGCTGGTATCTAGAACCCATCATGACCAATGGTATGCTTCGGCACAGGTGGTAACTCAGCAAGCCATCAAAGATGGCGGCAATCCAGACCCTGCAAAAACATACATCCGTAAAGGATCAAGGGCATTCACTTTTGGTGCAAAAACCGGCTACAAAAACCAAAGACTCGATGCTAGTATAAATTACAATAGAATAACCACCAAAGGCCGTTACCTGATGCCAAGAGAGTGGGGTAGAGATCTTTTTTTTACCTTTTTACCCCGTGAACGAAATGAGGGATCTGGCGACGTGCATGCAGTAGTTCTAAAGTTAGTGTACGAACTGCCTAAACAACGCGTTACAACATCCTTCTCTGGCGGATATTTCGATATGCCTGATGTGCTCAACTACCGGTTTAACAAGTACGGGTTGCCTTCTTATACGCAGCTGAACACAGATGTTCGGTATCGTTTTGATGGGGTGATGAAGGGAATGGAAGCACAGTTTTTGTGGGTGCTTAAAGGTAAAGTTGGAGAAACTTACAACGACAAAAGATTTGAGTTTAACAAAGTAGATATGAGTAACTTTAACCTCGTTTTAAATTATCATTTCTAATGTATGGCCATGAATTTACTGGAGAATTTAAAAGATCTTTTTGAACCTGCTTTAATAGAAGAAATGTTGCAAGTGGGTGAACTCCATCATTTTAAAGAAGGTGAAATTGTGATGGACTATGGTAAGTACATCCGCATGATGCCCATCGTTTTAAAAGGCACGCTCAAGGTGTTGCGGATGGAAGAAAGCAACAAAGAAATTTTATTGTATTACTTATCCAGTAGTGAGAGTTGTTCGATGGCTTACAGCTGTTGCCTAGAAGCTAAAAAAAGTGAGATTAAAGCGGTGGCTGAAGATGATGTGGAACTGCTGGGCATTCCGCACGAAAAATTAGATGAGTGGATCTGTAAATATCCCAGTTGGAAAAATTACATCATGCGCAGCTTCAACGAGCGCTTTTTAGAATTATTAAAATCTATTGAAAGCATTGCATTTCACAAACTCGATGAACGTTTGGTGGCTTATTTAAAAGTGAAACAACGGCACACCGGTTCTAGTGTTATCAAAGCTTCCCATTATTTGATCGCAGATGAACTGGCTACATCAAGGGTAGTAATATCGAGATTGCTAAAGCAATTGGAGAATGATAAACGAATTATTTTATACAGGAACGAAATTAAATTACTACCTGCATTAGACCAAATTGTCTAAACTTGCTTTGTCATTCAAGTTACGATGATGCATACTCTTTCATGTATTCAAAAGGAGCTGTAATGTTGCCTGCATCTACGATGGTAGCGTTGTGAATCATGCTGCTGTTGCCTTCTATCAATTCTGCCAACACATGTTTGATGAGTTGCTCACCAAAATACCTACTCGAATCTCTGGGAAGTTCGTTCGGTAAATTTCCTACTGCCATCACATCTACGGTATCTACTAAATAGGGGGCTGTTTTTTTAAACGTTTTCTTATCTACCCCATACACTGGTTCCGCAATAGTGGAGTCGCCGAGGTTACAGGGTACTGAACCGTTTTTATCATCTGTTACATCTGCGATGGTTTGGATGCGAAAATCAGCAGATGCTACATCTTCCATTTCGAATAGCCTTGGAATACCAGGTTCCCAATACACACCATTCATTAGAATATCCGTTTGGGGTAGGTATTCTTTGAACAGGCATTTGAACGCCTGTGGTTGTTCGTGAAAAGCTTCTCTCGAATAACGACCACCATCTAAAGGAGTGTACAGATCTGCACCTTTCAAATGCACATACACCGGGTACTTGTAGGTCTTTTTTAAATAGTCTTCCGGTTCTACTTCGTAAATACCCAACAGGTTCATGATTTCTAAAATACCATGTGCCACTCTGCCACTTCCTGTAACGGCCACTTTAATATTGGGCAGTTTTAAGCCAAAGTAAGTATGAATGAGGTGTTGTAAATTTTTGCCTGAATTAACACGGTGTAATTGATACAAACCCGTTTTGTTTCCATAGGCCATCATGCCATTGTGCGCACCTACAATGCCTGCAAAAAAACCAAAACCAATGATGCGTGCACCATCTTCGTGTTCCAAGCATTCATAATCTATGAGGGTGATTTTTTTTTGAACGATGTCTTGCAACATGGCCTGGTTGTAGGGTTGTAGTTTTTTGGTATGCGAAAAAAACAGGTATGTCTTTTCAGGGATCAGCATAGCAATGGGCACTTCTTTGATGCCAAACAGCAGATCTGATTCGCTGATGTCATCTTTTACTTCAATGCCTGCACTAATATATTCTTTATCGGTAAAACATCGGTCTGTGCTGCTTTGTACAATTACCCTCAGGTCGGTCCTGTTTTTATTAATCCATTTGCATTGGGCAGGCGTGAGTGCCACTCTATTGTCTACCGGAATTTTTCCTTCTCTAATAAGGCCAATCGTTAACATGCCATCACCGTTTGTTGAACAGGCAATTTACATTTTTGATTTAATATGATGCCCTTTACCTTTGTAGTATGAATTATTTTGAATTATTTGGATTTCCAGAGGCGCCGGTGATTGATAAAACCCATGTTGCCAAAAGATATTTTCAATTGCAAAAATCGCATCATCCCGATTTTTTTACACAAGCCAACGAAGCAGAAAAAGAAGCAGCACTGGAGCAATCTGCGCATATCAACAAAGCATTTACGGTATTTCAGGATCATGAAAAAACACTTGAATATTATTTGCAATTAAAAGACATTATTGTTACAGATGAAAAATACCAGTTGCCTGCCGATTTTTTAATGGAAATGATGGAACTCAACGAATCATTGTTGAGCAAGACCCCGGAAGCAGCTACCGATGAAATAGCACAGATGGAAGCCCAGCTTTACAATGAAATAGCGCCTATACTGAAAGATTCGGCCTTGTACGAGGATGCTGGTTCGCTCCAACAATTAAAAGCTTACTACTACCAAAAAAAATATTTGAAACGTATTTTGGATAGATTAAGCGATTGATGTAATATTGCACCCCGACAAACAATGAAGGTTTGTTGATTGCTTTTAAAAAAGCAGTAGTTCTTACAAGATAGTTGCCCATGTGGCGGAATTGGTAGACGCAGCAGACTCAAAATCTGCCATTCGCAAGGGT
>JBIIPY010000082.1:0-12484 GCA_044342365.1 Ferruginibacter sp.
TATTTTCATTAAAAAACTTGCCTTAGTGCGGTAAATTTACAAAAATAAAATATTAAAATACTGATAATCAATAATTTGAAACCGCACTAATTTGGGAGGGGACAAGTCGGGGGAGTAAATGCCTTTTTTTGCCTTTCCTCTGGCAATGGTGATGAGAACGATGGCGATGATCATGGTACTGATGTGTTCTACTGCCCAAAATCGCATGGTTGCATCTTTCATTACTTCTCCAAAACCGTATTGTTGAACGAGGTTATAGCCCGGTCCTTTTGTAAAATATTGGTACAAACCAATTAATAAAGTAGTGTGTGATGCAATTAACAAAAACAAACTGGTTTTCTTTAATCCATTGTTTTTACTAAATGCCTGAAACAAAGACAATATTAAAAGTATTAAAATGACCCAGCGCAATAAGTTGTGTAAATGCAATAAACCTGTTTCCATGATGTGTTATTTTTTGAAGCCAAAACTACTAAACCAATAGCAGTAAATGGTATTCTGCGGAAGAAAGTTTTTTAATGACGATATCCTACAAGTATGACTTGCTATATTGTTGGTATTTTAAAAATAGTGATGCGGAAGCTAAAAGTGTTGCATAGATGTATCTGTGGTTACTTACTCTAATTTATCATCACATTAAATTAATGTTGAACGAATCGAATTAGAAGATATGTGCCTGCCTAATCATTCATCAATATACTTCAATGAGTTCGGTAACATCAACAAAAAAGGGATAGATTTCGAGTAGCTTAGTTCTTCGTAAAACAAACCAACGCTCGCAAGATTGTGGTAATAGTTCTGCAGATTTTTGTAATAAAAGTGTTCACCCCCAATATACCATGCCTTCGCTCCAAGTTTTGTATTCAAAAACCATTTCTCTAACAAGCGTGCTGTTCTGCCATTGCCGTCATTGAAGGGATGGATTTTTACAAATACCAAGTGTATAAGTGAAGCATAATAAAAAACCTCCTTTAAACTTAACTCTTGTTTTATTGATTCGTCGAGTTCACCCCAAAAATCATCCATCTCATTCTTTGCGATCAAAGCAGATGCAGCCTCATATTGTACTCGCTGTCTCTGCTGATCCATGATAAGCAAATTCCCTGTTCTGACTACTCCGCGAAGATATTCCGGTAGTAAATGTTTAGTAGATATGGAATGTGCCTGGTAAAAATTAGATAAGGTAAGTTTATTATCTCTGGCATATTAGTAAGCTTCAAACAAATCGTTGGGCTTTTCAGTGAGATTGGGTAAATATGCTACATCTTGCAACTTGTGTTTTAAGTAACTATCTATCTCCATCTGCTCCCCTTCAATTCTTGATGAAGACATTACTGATACTGCTGTGTAAAATCTAAAACTTTCAACCGACCACTCACGTTGAATAATCTTCGCATACGCTTCATCAAGATTTACATCAAGCATTGCATTGTAACTATAAATATATTTATCCGTTAGTTTATGCATTCTACATTTACTACTGTTAACTAATATATTGGGAGTTTTAAAGTTAAGCTAGTTTACATCTAATAGAACTGAATTTTTGTGTGAAGTAATAGCATATTCTGAATGACCGCTTTTTTACTGTTTTAACAATCATTGAAGTAATATCCATTTTACTTACCCCCCACCCAATCAGCAATAAAAATATTGGTATCTCTGGTTCCTTTATTATTTCGGTTACTAGAAAAAACAATCTTTTTACCGTTCGGGCTAAACATGGGGAAGGCATCAAAACCTTTATCACGAGAAATTTTTTCCATACCTGAGCCATCAACATTTAGCAAATACATGTTAAAAGGAAATCCTCTTTTGTACTCATGATTGCTGCAGAAAATTATTTTGCCTTCTGGTGTAAAATTAGGTGCCCAGTTGGCCTGACCCAAATTGGTCATTTGTTTGGGGTTAGAGCCATCTGCATTGGCCGTCCACACTTCCATGTTGGTGGGTGCAACTAGGTTTTCGGCCAAAAGTTCTTTGTATTCTTTTATTTCAGCTTCCGTTTTGGGGCGAGAAGCACGCCATATTATTTTTGTTCCATCTGCGTTGAACCAGGCACCACCATCGTACCCTAAAGTATTGGTGATTCGCTTTACATTTTTTCCATTCAAATCCATGGTATACAATTCAAGATCACCATCTCTCATAGAGGTAAAAACCATTCTGTCTCCTTTGGGTGAAATGGTGGCTTCGGCATCATAGCCCTTGGTTTTGGTAAGTTGCTTTACAATTTTACCACTGGTATCCGCTTTAAAAATATCGAAACTGGCATAAATGGGCCAGATGTATTTATTGCCATATTTAGCCCTGTCTGGCACGGGTGGACATTCCTTACCACCCAAATGAGTAGAGCCGTAAACGATATGTTTGCCATCAGGGTAAAAATAGGCACAGGTAGTTCGGCCAGTTCCTGTACTCACCAACTTAGGCACAAATGGCTCATTAGCATTTTCTGGAACTTTGCCCATCCAAATTTGGTCACATTGAATACCATTTTTGGCATCAGCCAATTGATAGATCAGGTACTTCCCATCAAAACTAAAATAGGCTTCTGCATTGTCTCCCCCAAAGGTTAGCTGTCGCATGTTGGTGAAATGATTTTCACCATCAAATTGAATGGTATCATTGTACACAGCTGTAGCTGAAATAACCTTCTCAGAAGATGAGAAATGGAAGAATCCAAATAAAGAGGCAAGCGGTATTAAAAAAAACAGTTTCATGAACTTGTGAATTTGATGGTAAAATACCCGATGGGTATGTTTTAATAATTTTGCAAAGGTAAGTGTAGTTCAATTTTTGTTTGTAATAAGATTGTCATTCATTGGCTTAATCTTACTTTTGTAACATTAATCGTATGAAAAAAATATTGTATTTCCCATTGCTGCTCCTTGCAGCCTGTGACCCCAACGAAAAAGCGGCGGAAATTACTGCAGTGAAAGCACCCGATGAGCAAATGATAGCCGCCATCAGCGCGCATCCCGATTCTTTGTTATTGAGAGAAAATCTGGCACAATACCACCGCGAAAACAACCAGTACAAAAAAGCGATAGATGTGGTGAAAGAAGTGTTAGCGAAAGACAGCATCAATGCGCGCTTTTGGGATATCAAAGCTACTCTTGAACTGGAAAGTGGCGACACTTTATCGGCTGTTTATTCTTACGAAAAAGCAGTAGATTTAAATCCATTGCCAGAAGTGGTGATATCATTGGGAGTTCTGTATGCGCAAACCCGTAACCCAATGGCTTTGAGCATTGCAGATGGATTGATGCAAGCCAGCAAAGCTGCTGCAGAAAAAGAAGCACTCTTCATCAAGGGTTTGTACCATAGTTATATTGGAGATAAAAAAACTGCTGTTCAATTTTTCGACAAATGTATTGTGTTGAATTATACTTTCATGGAAGCACACCGCGAAAAAGGCGTTGCCTTGTACGAAGCAGGATTGTATGAAGATGCCTACAAAGCACTCGATAAAGCTGTAACCATTCAAAACAATTTCGAGGAAGGCTATTATTTCATGGGGCAGTGTTTAGAAAAACTGAACAAACCCGTTGAAGCCATCAAAATGTATGAGAGAGCCTTACTCTACGACCCTAATTACATTGAAGCAAAAGATGCACTCGCTAAATTAGGCGTGAAACAATAAGCAATATTTAAACAAACAAAATAACTCTATCATGGCTATCATTGCTCCTTCTTTACTATCCGCCAACTTCCTTCATTTACAAAATGAATGCGATATGTTGAACCGCAGTGAAGCTGACTGGTTTCACTTGGATGTAATGGATGGAAGGTTTGTTCCCAATATTAGTTATGGCCCCATGATTATCGAATTCATCAGAAAAACTACCCAAAAAGTTTGTGATGTTCATTTAATGATTGAACAACCTGAATTATATGCAGAAGCTTTTAAGAAAGCTGGGGCCGATATACTTACCGTTCATGCAGAAGCATGCAAACACCTTCACAGAAACATACAACAAATAAAAGCTTTGGGCATGAAAGCTGGAGTAGCCATCAATCCACATACACCCGTTACTATATTGCAGAATATTATTCATGATATAGATCTGGTTTGTGTGATGAGTGTAAACCCTGGTTTTGGTGGACAATCTTTTATTCCCCACACTCTTCAAAAAATAAAAGCGCTAAAGCAATTGATCGAAGCAAAAAATACCAATGTGCTCATTGAAGTAGATGGTGGTGTAACCTTAGAGAATGCTGGTTCTATTGTAGAAGCGGGGGCCGACGTATTGGTGGCAGGCAGCACTGTATTTAAGGCGGCAGATCCGGAAGCCATGATCCATTCATTAAAAGCCATTTAACATCATGCACATTCATTGCACTAAAACGCTTACCAACCTATACAGCCTAAAATAGTTATCTTTCACTTATGAAATATTGCTGTACACTGCTATTCTGTTTATGTACGATGCTTGGCTTTGCACAAAGCAAAACGGCTACGGTAAATGGATTGATTGTGGATGAAAATGACAAACCCCTCGCCAATATTTCCATTAGCATGCTGGGTAAAAATACCGGCATTGTGAGTTCAGACAGTGGCAGATTTAATTTGAAAGTTCCCGCACAAAAAGCCTTTGCATTGTTGTTCAGTGCTACTGGGTATACAAGTCAACAGAAAAATTTTTACCTCAGTGCCAATGAAGTGGAAACGGTTACCATACGTTTGATGCCCACAGGCGAAATATTAGACGAAGTGATTATTACAGACGATAAAAGCAGAACAGAACCAGGCCTCATAACGATCAATCCAAAAAACAGCATACAAATGCCGAGCACCACGGGTGGTGTAGAAGCCATGATCAAAGTGTTGGTTGGCAGCAACAATGAACTAAGTTCGCAATACAATGTAAGAGGAGGAAATTATGATGAGAATTTAATTTACATCAACGATTTTGAAGTGTTTCGTCCGTACCTCGTTAGCAATGGGCAACAAGAAGGCCTCAGTTTGATAAACCCTGAATTGGCCAAAAACGTGAACTTCTATACGGGTGGTTTTGCGGCGAAGTATGGCGATAAAATAAGCAGTGTATTAGACATTCAGTATAAAAAACCCAGCAGCTTCAGCGGAAGTGCTTACATGAGTTTGTTAGAACAGGGATTACAACTAGAAGGCGCGGCAAAAAAAGGCGCCGTCACCTGGCAAGCAGCGGTGCGCAACAAAAACAACAGAAACCTATTGAGTAGCCAGCCCACTTTGGGTGCTTATATTCCATCTGCATCAGATGCACAGGCATACATCACTTATCAGATAAACCCTAAATGGCAACTAGAATTACTGGGTATTTATTCAACCTCTAAGTTTACCTATTTTCCAGAGGCGGTGAAAAAAACCTCTTCTGTTTTTTCGCCGTTGTTTACAGCCAATCTTGGTTTAGATATTTTCTTTGAAGGTCAGGAAAGAGATCGATACAACACCAGTTTATTGGGCGCAAGCATGATACACAATCCCAATAAAAAACTTCAATTAAAATGGATGATCAGTCGCTTTAAAGACAAGGAGATTGAAAACTTCGACATTGCCGGTGCTTATATTTTTGGCGATCGCGATTTCGATAATACCAGCAGTACTTTTGGTGAAATTATTAATCCGCTGGGAGCAGGTTATTATCAGAACTATGCTAGAAACGAATTAAACATTGATGTGTTCAACGCTTCCCACAAAGGAAGTTACAGCAGCGGCAAACATTTTTTACAATGGGGCAGCAGCATCGAACAAACAAACATTGTAGATAAGTTGCAACAGTTTGAATACCGTGATTCGGCGGGTTATTCTCTACCCTATTCACCCACTAACCTGGTCTTGTACAGTGCACAAAACAGTACCGCCGATCTGAGCATTCAAAAGTTGAGTGGGTATTTGCAAGATAACATCAACATCAGCAAGGGCAATAACAACATTACTTTGCAAGGGGGTGTTCGATACAATTACAATTCTTTGAACAAGGAACTACTGGTTAGTCCGAGGGTACAAGCCAGTTTAAAACCCAGCTGGAAAAAAGATGTACTCTTCAAGTTTGCTGCAGGCTTATACCATCAACCGCCCTTTTACAGAGAGCTTAGAAGATATGACGGCACTTTAAACACCGAAATCAAAGCACAACGCAGTTCACAGATTGTGGCGGGTATGGACTATAGTTTTAAAGGACCGGGCAACCGACCTTTCCGACTCACCACCGAAGCTTATTACAAACAAATGACATCGGTAGTGCCGTATGACATCGACAATGTGAAGATCCGCTACCTTGGAGAAAACAATGCCAGGGCTTACGCCACCGGATTAGAATTCAGGTTGTTTGGAGAGTTGGTAAAAGATGCGGAAAGCTGGTTGAGCATTGGCTTTATGCGTACCAGAGAAAATCTCGACAACGATTTCTACTACCAATACAAAAATGCAGCAGGTGAAGTCATCAATGCCAATACACAAGACCAAGTGGTTGCCGATAGTGTTCAAACTTTTGTAGATTGGTTGCGCAGGCCTTCCGACAGGTTGATCACCGTAGGTTTATACCTCGAAGATTATTTGGCCACCAACAAAAATTTCAAAGTGCATTTCAACATGATCTACGGCTCTAATATGCCTTACAATATCCCCAACAGTGTGCGCTATAGAAATGGGCTCATTGTAGATCCTTACATACGAGTAGATGTTGGTTTTAGCGCATTGTTACTTTCAGAAAAGTCGGCCAGAAGAAGTCACAATCCATTTCGTGGTCTCGATAATATCTGGGCAAGCGTAGAAGTATTCAACCTAATAGACAGGGCCAACACCATTTCCTACCAAATAATCAAAGATTTTGCCAACAACAGTTTTGCGATCCCCAACAGGCTCACACCAAGATTATTGAACGTGAAACTGCTGGCCAGATTTTAAGAATGCTCTTTTCAAAAGAACAAATTTGTAGCAGCTGTGTTAAGAAATTAACAAGCTGTACTATTTAATTTTTCCACTGCTAAGAATTAAATGTGTATAATTAAATTAGCATTGTAAATACTAGAAATTTACATTTGATAAGAATGAATTCATCCTACCATCTAAACAACATTCCTTTACCAACCCTGCTTTTACTGCCTTGCAGAAAAGTATTTAAAACGGAAAAGCATTGACAGACACAATCATTAATCTTGAAACCGTAAACCCGATTGAGTTCTTTGGCGTCAACAATGGCAAACTCGACATTCTGAAAAAAAAATTCCCTCTGTTAAAAATTTTAAGTCGCGGCACACAGATAAAATTAAGTGGAGCCCCGGAACAGATTGAAGAGGCCAGAGAAAAAATCAACCTGCTCGTTCAGTACCTTCAGCGCAATGGTCACATGAGCGAAAATTATTTCGAACAAATTCTTGGAGGCGATGATGAAAAAGCGGTCGACAATTTTCTCGATCGAAATCCGAACGATGTATTGGTGTTTGGACCCAATGGTAAAACGGTAAGAGCCCGTACGCAGAACCAAAAGTTGATGGTACAGGCCTGCGACAAAAATGACATCTTATTTGCCATTGGACCCGCAGGTACAGGTAAAACTTATACTGCCGTTGCTTTAGCTGTGAGAGCATTAAAAAACAAATTGGTAAAGAAAATTATTCTCACTAGGCCTGCCGTAGAAGCAGGCGAAAGCCTTGGATTTTTACCAGGCGATTTGAAAGAAAAAATTGATCCGTATTTACGTCCATTGTATGATGCACTCGATGACATGATACCTGCCGACAAACTCGGTTATTACATGAGCACCAGAACCATCGAAATTGCTCCACTGGCGTATATGCGTGGTAGAACATTAGACAATGCTTTTATTATTTTGGATGAAGCGCAAAACACCAATGATCTACAGATCAAAATGTTTTTAACGCGAATTGGTCCAAATGCAAAAGCCATTATTACGGGTGATCCAACACAGATCGATCTTCCAAAAAATCAGCAAAGTGGTTTGTTCAAAGCCACCAGAATTTTAAAGAACATTGATGGTATCGCTCACATTGAATTGGATGAAGAAGATGTTGTTAGACACCGTTTGGTGAAATCAATCATCAAGGCTTACAACAAAGATGATGAAATTAGAACCAATCATTCAGACAGAAAATAAGACCAATCAATGATTTTCTCTAAAATGATGTTGATAAGGCGACCCTTCATGGGTTGCCTTATTTTTTTATCTATCCATTCAGTCAACCTATTATGGGGCTGTCAATCGACGCCCAATTTGGCTCCTTTAATCGTTACCAAAGAAGATTCTTTGAAACACGATCTGCTTATTAAAAATGCTTACTATAATATTCGGGCACTAAAAAAATACATCCAAAGTGGCGACCTTGTTACCAGAACCGGTAACGATTATACCAGTGAACGATTGCGTTCATTGAACCAACGCAATACTACCTATTCGCATTGTGGCATTGCGAGTATAGAAAATGACAGCTTGTTTGTATACCATGCAATGGGCGGAGAATGGAATCCCGACGAAAAATTACGGAGAGACTCATGGGAAATATTTGCAGAACCTTACAGCAACAAAGCTGTTGGCGTGTTTAAACCTACCATACCTGATGCATTCAGAGATTCATTGCTGTCAATAGCCAAGGCTCACCATTTAGAAGGCTTGATGTTTGATATGAAATTTGATTTAGACACGGATGACAGAATGTATTGTGCAGAATTTATTTATAAAGTATATTTAAAAGCAAGCGAACAAACCATTCAATTCAACAGAAGTAAATTGGGTACATTTGAATTTATTGGAGTAGATGATATTTTTTTACACCCCATTTTTAATAAACAGAAAGAAATTATCTATAATTAATTTATTAAATACTATCGAAACCTTTACATTTGATTTCAAAATCAAAACAGACAACAATGAAAAAATTATTATTTATTGCATTTATTGCTGCCACTACGTTATTTGTTAGCTGTAAAAGTGGTGGTGGTGATCCGAAAGCAGTACTTGGTCAATTCTTTGACGCCCTTTCAAAAAAAGACATGGTGGCAGCCAGAAAATTATCAACTACCGACAGTAAACAAATGCTCGATTTGATGGAAATGGGTATGAAGTCGGACAGTAAGGAAGAGTCTGCCAAATACGATGCTAGCAAAATGGAATTTGGTGAAGCCAAAATTGATGGTGACAAAGCTACTTTACCTGTAAAAGACAAAGCGAGTGGTGAAACCATGAATTATACTTTAAAGAAAGAAGGTGGAGCTTGGAAAGTTGCATTCGACAAAAATTCTATCATGAGCATGGGTATGGAAAAAATGAAAGAAGAAGGCCTAAACACTGGTGATAGCTTAACCAATGCCTTAGATCAAATTAAAAGTTCCGACCTCGATACTTTGAAAAAAGGTTTACAGGAAGGTGCAGATGCATTGGAAGACGCAAAAAAAGAGCTAAATAAAATGGATAAAAAATAATTTTCGCTTCACAAAAGCCAAAGGCACCTCCAACAAGGTGCTTTTTTTATGTACCCACTTATACTCCTAAAGGTTCACTTCATGTATACCTGAATTGGTTTAACTTCGTACCTGTTAATAAAGCAACTATGAAATATATCATCTGTGTACTGTTATTGGCCAGCACCCTTTTTTCGTGCAGCGAAACAAAAGAAAAAACACCTGCATCTGCTTTGGATACCGGAAGAGAATTTATCAGGGCCAGTTTAGATGGCAACTTCGAGACGGCCAATGCGCTATTACTACAAGACCAGCAAAACATGGAAATGTTTCAATCGTATAAAATATTTTACGACAAATTACCAGCGGATAAGAAGGTAGGATACAAAGAAGCTTCGTACGAAATAAACAAATACACTGATGTAAACGATAGCACGTCACTTATTAACTATAGCAACAGTTATATGCACCAGCCTATGGATATAAAAGTGGTGCGCATGAATGGCAAATGGTTGGTAGATTTTAAATACACTTCAGCAGACAGCACTACCAAAAAGTAATTGTGGTTGTTAGGAGTAACAAAATGTTTTTTTCATTTTTTCACAGTGCCCATCTAAAAAATAATATATGTACGTTTTACATCCATGGCATGGTGCCCATTATGGCAGCCAAGCGCCAGAACAAGTAAATGCACTCATCGAAATTTCGCAGGGTAGTCGTGGTAAATACGAGATTGATAAGGTAACGGGATTATTGAAACTTGACAGGGTGATCTATTCTTCTTTTCATTACCCAGTTAATTATGGATTTATTCCCAGAACATTGGGAGAAGACAATGACCCATTAGATATCCTCGTTATTTGCAGTGAAAGCATTCAGCCCCTGTGTTTGGTAGAAGCTACCGTAATTGGTAATATGCAGATGATTGACAATGGTGAGAAGGATGATAAAATTATTGCAGTAGCTACCAAAGACCCTTCTGTAAACCATACCAAAGATATTTCTGAACTACCCAGTCATTTTTTTGCCGTACTAAAAAATTATTTTGAGCAATACAAAGTACTGGAGAATAAAGTAGTATTAATTGATGAGATTCAAAATAAGGAAACCGCTTACGGTATCATCAATGATTCTATTGTTCGTTACAACAAAAAATTCCCCGCTAAATAATATAGGCCGAATTTTAAAATGGGTGCTGCACTTTTATAGTACGCGTTTGATGATGCGCAGATGGTGTGTTCTTTTCCCACTTTCGGAATGCACAATGCCTTCATGATCTATGCGATCTATACGCACATTCCCAGAAGCATGTATGATGGTATGGTCGTTGAGCAAAATGCCTACATGCGCAATTTCGCCAGCTTCATCAAAAAAAGCAAGGTCACCACAAACAGCTTCCTGTAAAAATCCTACGACTTCTCCTTTTTCAACTTGCTGGTTGGCATCGCGGGGTAAAGGGTGTTGCATCAATTTAAATACGGTTTGAACAAAGCCACTGCAGTCGATACCGAAGATTGATTTACCACCCCATAAATAAGCGGTATTCAAAAATTGACTGGCAATGGTTTCTATGTTTTGTGCAACGCTTGCATCTGCATTATAAGTAAACACCGATCCGTGGTATTGTGGCTGTTGCCCCGGCAATTTAGTTTGTAAAAAAGAAAGCGAAGCACCAAAAGGTATTTTGATCTTTTGATCATTCCAAATAATTTCATTCACCCAACTACCAGCAAAATCTTTTTGAATGAGCAGCGGTTCGTTTACCAGCAGCAACTGATTGGATTTACAATAACCGTTGTAACCATCAAACAAACATTCAACAAACCACCAACCATCTTCATCCATTCTATGAATGAGTACGTACTCACCAAACAGCAGCTGGCTCATCATTTCGGCACGATGATCTGTTGTGAAACGCATGGGAGCTACCGGAACTTTACAAATGGCATATTGCATAAATGGAATTATGATTGGGCTAAATTATGGAATTAATATAAGTTTACATCTTATAAAAAACATGTACGACCTAACTTGCCATTAAAAGATTATCAACATATAGAAGACGGTGAACTGCTGCAACGTTATTACAAAGAATATAACAATGAGTGGTTGGGTATACTGCTGCAGCGCTATACATTGCTGCTGTTGGGTGTGTGTATGAAGTATTTAAAAAATGAAGAGGATGCCAAAGACAGTGTGCAGCAGGTTTTCTTAAAAGTGATCAACGATCTTCCAAAATACCAGGTGGTCTTTTTTAAAAGTTGGTTGTACATGGTAGCCAAAAATCATTGTTTGATGAAGCTGCGCGACAAAGGGCAGGTAGTAATAGAAATAAATGAACAGATATTGATGGCAAAAGAGGATGAAGATGGTATCCTCGAGGCCAAATACAAAGACCAGCATTTACAACAAATGGAGACGGCTTTAAATGAATTGAATACAGAGCAAAAGCTTTGTGTAACTTTGTTTTACCTGCAAAAAAAGACTTATCAGCAAATTGCAGAGGACACTGGATTTACGGTGATGCAGGTGAAAAGTTATATTCAGAATGGAAAAAGAAATTTAAAAATAACCATGCTCGGCATGAGCAAACATGAATCCTGAATTAAGAGACATATTATCCCATTTGCAAAAGGATGTAGGCCAGGAAAAACTACTGGAATACCTCAGTAAAAATCTTACAGAAGCAGAACAGCATGAGCTGGAAACGCATCTGAATGACGATCCTTTTTTGAGTGATGCCATGGAAGGCCTCGAACAAATGGAGCATTCCGAAAAACTCCCCCTGATGGTTCAGCAACTCAATGCCGGACTGAAATCAAAATTAGATCATAAGAAAAAAAAGCGCAGAAGAACAGCCATGTTCAAAGACAACTGGACCTATTACAGCATCATTATTTTATTGGTGTTAACGGTAATTGCTTTTGTGGTGATCAGAAAATTCTTGATCCCTTAACCATTTTGGTAGAGGCGAATGGGCATGTTAGGCGAAAGCTTTCTGTAACACAACCGCCTTGGTTCGTGGCACACGAAACAAAAAACGCCGAAGGATAAAGAATGTTTCGTGTGCCCCGAACCATG
>JBIIPY010000026.1:0-30691 GCA_044342365.1 Ferruginibacter sp.
ATAATCTAACAAGTATCTTTTATTCCGAAGGAATAAAACCTTCGTGTCTTCGTGACTTAGTGGCTTAATACCCTCTTATTTCTAGAAGCAATCTTCGAATATGAAAAAATCATTAGACCACTAAGACACCAAGGCACTAAGTAATTTGCTTCGCAAATTTTAAATTCACAACAGCCAAATAATCTAACAAGTATCTTTTATTCCGAAGGAATAAAACCTTCGTGTCTTCGTGACTTAGTGGCTTAATACCCTCTTATTTCCAAAAGCAATCTTCGAATATGAAAGAATTATTAGGCCACTAAGACACCAAGGCACTAAGTAATTTGCTTTGCAATTTTTAGTTTATAATTTAAAAAGGATTAATCTAACCCAAACAACTCTCCATAATCCACCCTCAACTGCTCCCAATCCAACTGCGATGTTGCGTATTCCAATGATCCTTTTCTCCATTGATTATATGTGGTACTATCCATCGCCGCAAAATATTCAATAGCGGTGGCGAGTGCTGTAGCATCGGTTGCTACATTTAACCCAGCCTGTGCCCACTCCAAACCATTCCACGGGGTATTGTTGCTGGTGATCACCGGCATGCCCGCACTCAATGCTTCAATAATAGAGTGACCAAAGTTTTCGCTTTTACTGGGGATGATGGTTACCTGTGCCTGTTGCAACATGGCGGGCACTTCGGATGGAGGCAGTTCTTTGTGGTAGGTTACTTTGATGTGAGGAGGCAATAAGTTGATGGCCGCCAAGCATTCTTCCCAATAGCCCAACTCCTTTACCGGACCACCTATATGGTATTGAATGTTGGAGCTGCATCCTGCCAATGCTTGCAACACCAACAAGGTATTTTTCATTGGGCTGATGAGCGCAATGCTGATGAGCGTTAACTTGCCGGGTTGTTTAATGGGTAGTTGAAGTGCTCCATGCATCTTCGGAAAATTACCCGCCACTTTTACCTGCACATCTTCTCCCATGGTAGCTTTGATGAACCCTACCTCAGTAGTATCTGAAGCCTGAAATATACAGCGTTTGTGCTCTCCCGTTAGTTTTAGAAAACGGATGTATAATTGTTTCTTCCAGCTTTTTTGTCCCAATGCACCCGGGTGCAACATACCCCTTACACTGAGTATTTTTTGCGGCACTTTAGTAAACAACAACGGTACCATCGTAAAATGCCAGCTAAACAGACCTACCATGTACACGATATCTGGTTGAATGATTTTTACCTGCTCCTCTAACTGCTGACTCCGCTGTTGTTTGCTAGCATACCAAACCTTTGTACGATCGTTGTAGGGCACCCACTCATTGGTACTGCTAACGGTGATGGGCAGCCCGTTTAAATCGGTGTTGCCACAAAATATATAAAACTGAAAACCCTCCCTCAACTCATTCACCAAATTGGAAATACTTTGAACAGGGCCACCTGCTTTATAGGCAGGATGAAACCAAGGGATGCTGATAAAGATGCGGATCAGAAGTAGCTAAATTTTAAAGATGATGGTTGTGGTGCATTATTGTCTTGAATGTATAAAATGAAACTTTGGCCTTTTGGTAAGCTAACACCTAATAGCTTTTAAGTGGCGAGCTGAACGTTGGTTTGCTAGCCTCGGTTTTAACAACAGCAGGTTCTGGCACGATTAGCTGCTTATACAACCAAGGAAAAAAGAATGTCTTAAGCATAAAAAAAGTGAGCAATGTAGCAAATAGCCTCCCAATTAGAAACGTACTGTCCATCTCAAAAGCAATAAACTCCATGTACATCGCACTTACTACAGCGAAGTTGAACAGATAGTTGTTACTTGACTTGCGCACAAAATAATAATAAGTACTTCCATAAATTAAACCCACTACTAGAAGCGGAAAAAACATTCCTAAATAACCAAAATCGACATAGCCATCTGCAAAATAACCAAGACTTACAGATACACCTTGGCTTGCTCTTGCATAACCAATTCCGGTGAACTTTGTAGTTTTAGCAGAGGCCTCATAATATGGTTTATCTGGATTCAAAATTCTTGGAGTCAAAGAAAATTCGAGTGAGGTCCCCCAATTTAAGCCGTCTTGATAGGGTAGTTTGGCAGGCACATAATCCATGGCTCGGGCCAAATGATATGTATATTGCAGGCGATCTAAAAAAAGCTCTACAGAACTTGAAAAACCCTCATCGTCTTGGTTTTGGGTAAGCTCTACCAATTTGCCAAGGGCGTCCTCCTTCGAAACCAATACCTCCTGCGTTGTACCACCATCGTTCAAAAATTGGCGATATTCTCCCTTAATGCCCTGATAAAATGCCCCCACGTAAAAAGCACCAAAACAAATAAGCAGAGATAGCACCAATGGCCGTAGCGTGATTTTTATCAATAAAATTAAAAATAGCGCAGCCAGGAAAAGGACCACTGTTTTATATTCAGAAAAGTAACTGTAAAACCCAAAAAGAAATTCGATGAGCGAAAGCAATACAAACTGTTTAACCATTTTTCTCTTTAGCACTACCTGTAAACCGAACAATAAGTAAAACATCCATTTTATTTTTACAAGACTAAAAACAATTTGAGTTAAACCGCTGAAAAGAAATGCAGAAGCAATAATTGAGTTAATGATAAAAAAGGATATTAGATAAGCCTTGAAACACTTTTCGGTTGAGAGTGCAGCAGCGTGCTCCTTTAAACGGCTAATTGAAATTGCAGGTATTTTATTCTGATAATAAATAACTGGCACAAATAGAAAAAATAAACCCACGTAAGATAAAAGTATTGCGATTCCCGAACTTGGACTACGGTAGTTGATTTCTTTACCAAGATAATTGCTCAGCCATATAGCAGCAGAGATTTGAAGAAAATGGTATATAAAAATTAAGGTGAAAACAGATGGCTTAAAAGGTTGCTGTAAATAATAAAAAATAATCCCAAAACAAATGGCCCCAAAAGCTAGGTAAATTCCATTGGTTAATAAAAGTTGTATTATCAGCAAAAGAACTAATAACCCTTTTGCCCCTTCGTCGTATTTAATTGATCTTACCACTTAAAGCTCTAAACTTTGATTTTTAAGAAATTATCTAAAAATTTATTTACCCTTTTCAATATTTAATTTTGAAGTGCCCCTTCGATGGCTGCTGCTACTTTCTCATGATTCCACTGGCTGATAATAGCTACACTTTCTTTTCCCATTTGCGCTACAATAATTTTATCGTTGGTCAAACTTAATAATTTGATGAGAGATCCTTTATCTCCTGCTGGGAACACATAACCGTTAATACCCTGATTTACCAAATCGGACGCTGCACCTACTTTGTTGCTGCAAATAACCGCAAGACCTGCTGCCATGGCCTCGTTGATAGCAAGGCCCCAGGTTTCGCCAGGCCCAGAAGAAGGCAACACAAATACATCTGCAGCACAATATACTGCAGGCATGGCTGATTGATTTTGAAAATCTAGAAAATGAATGTTCTCCTGTTGAAGAAAATCCAACTTAAGCTCCTCTTCTAGTTTACCGTTACCTGTAATGAGTAGGTGAGCACAAGGCAGGTGCGATTCTAAAAAAGCTTCTAACAGGAGCCTTGGATTTTTCTTGGCTTCTAGTTTACCTGCAAATAAAAACAGAACTGCCGTTGAAGGTATATTCAACTTTTCACGAATCTTACTTCCTGCCAATTTACTTTCCGCCGTTGCTGTGAACCTTAAATTGTCAGTGGCATGTCCTGCAAAAACCAGTTGCTGGTTCACCATGCCATGTGCTAAAAAATAGGCTCGATTGGCCGAACCGGTATACAAAGCTTTATCTACAAATTGATACACCCATCTTAAGAAAAATCTCCTTAGCAATTGCTTCATCGAAAACTTTTCATCCAACAGAGTTGAGTCTCCGCGAAAAAGCACTGGAATTTTGCCTTTGAAACAGCGCATAATTTTTAGATGCGATTTGAATGCCCAACCATATACCAGTATTGCATCTGCTTTCCAATTTTTGATAACATTCATCAAACCTGGATTATCAATACCATTAAAATGATGCGAACCCGGTGATGAGGAAACGTTTTCTACAAAGCAATGCTCGTATCCCTCCAATAAGGGAATATCCCATTCAATGGTTTTGCCAAAACCAGGATCAAACTTATTCTTAAGCACATCTTGCCCCCAGGTGTAAAATATTTTCACCTCGATATTTTTACGCTCCGTCAACAATTTAAATACGGGTGCATTGTATTGTATAGGATGCGTAGTAATGATGGCTAGTTTTTTCAATACTGCTTTATTTTTAACACATTAGCCTCGTTGTGCAAACGAGGGAATTTTCACCCCAAATAATTTCGATTTTACAAAACAATAGCTTAAAACAAAGAAATTATCAAAGTTTGAAAGTTCTTTATAAAATGAAAAGGCATTTGAAATATTTCCACTCAACAATGCTTTCAACATTAGCGTGTAATAAAATACCAACTTATGATTCCGGAGTAAAAAACGGCCTTCTTTTTTTATTTCAGGACTTACATAATTGATCAAGTATTTGTAAACGGTGAGGTCGTCCCTTACATGATTTATATACAATGATTCCTTCCTGCTTAGCTGGCCACTGTGGTCTCTTAATTGTATCAATGAAGCCCGAATGAAGCCGGTATCATTGTTTTTTGCAAGCCTTACCCACATATCAAAATCAGCTGAGATCTTCATCGATTCATTGAATGGCCCTACAGCATCTAAGGCTGTTTTACTTATACAGACATTGGCAATATTGCCTGCAATAGAGCCCGTAAAAAAAGCGATACGGGCATGTAAATCGGGTGAGATCAATGGGGGTGTTTTATCTATACCCGGCACCGTTAAGATTTGACCACTAGCGTTAATAATGTCTCTGCCAGAATAACTGAACCCGATACCATCATGCTCTTTGTGAAACGCTACAAAACTGCTTAAACAATTGGGATACATAATATCATCTTGGGCCCAAAGTTTTACCAACCTGCTTTTAGCTTTGCCAGCGAGGAAATTGAGGTTATAGAACAAACCGCGGTTGTTCTCGTTTTTAAATAAACAGATTCTGCCGTCTTGCAGCGATTGTAGCCAAGGGTAGCTATTATCAGAAGAACAGTCATCAATGATCAATAGCTCAAAGTTTTTGTGATCCTGCGCAAGCACGCTGTTTACCGATTCCTTCAAATAGTTACCTCCGTTGTAAACTGGCAATATGACCGTAATATCCGGCAGGATGATGTTTTCTTTACTATTCAACTTTTTTGGTTTGATATAGGTTCAGGTGGTAATATCAACTGATTAAAAGCTTTCAGAAAACACAGTTATATTTGGTGCTGTTTTGAGACGCTCTTCTACAAAATCAATCTCTCTCAAGTAGATGGTATTTAACAGCCCAAAATTGCTCATGGGAGTTAAACTTCTTGAAAAAGGATCATAGGAAAAGGGACTGAACCCTGCTTCTTTAATTTGATGGTGAATATTTTTTTCATCGAACCCGTACCTTCCCCCACTTCCGTTTAGTTCTATAATAATTGCTTTTAGGGTTGTTGATTGTAAGAGTTTTGTTGCGCCATTAATAACTTCCTGTTCAAAGCCCTCCACATCTATTTTAATAAGCGTAGGAATGGGCAAATTTTCTAAAATTCCATCCAGTGTATTTACATCAACCTCCACAGTATCATCACCTATCATTTGATCTTTCAAAACGTGGTTTACCGTATCTGCATCGCATGAAAATCTTAAACTAGCCTTCGCTGAAGCAATGCCTATGTTCATTGCCAGCACCTTAGCCTGTATTCCATTGATATCGATATTTTTTTCTAATTTTTTAAAGGTCTGTGGCACTGGTTCGATAGAAATGCTATGGGCACCCACAACTCCCGAAGCAAGTATAGAGTAAGATCCTACGTTTGCACCCACATCGATAAACCAATCAGATGCCCTTAAAAAATGCAGTAGGAAAGCCATATCGTTAAATTCATGTAACCCTGTATAAATATTACCGGTGGCGCCTGTCATGCCCTTTTGCACCCACAATTTTGTATTGCTGATAAACGGATACACAACAGGATGAGGATATATTTTTTGGGAAAACTGCCATTTTAAAAAACGTGCAACAGCCCTGAGCCGGTGCTTTTTGGCAAGCTCGTGGTTGTTTATAAATTTTAATGTCTGGAAAAAACTCATATTTTAAAAGGAGGTATGTATTTTCAGTTCTGCTACCATCTGCTGCTTTTATTGTTTAACAACCCGGTTTAGTAATTCCGCTAATTGCATGGTAACATTTCGTGCGGAGTAAGTTTCAAATATTTCTTTATCAATACTGGCAGCTTCAAAATTTTTAATCCATTCAGTAAATGCTTTTGTTATTGGGGCAAAATTATTTTCTATTCTTGTAAGATCGTCTGCTCCATCAAATTCCAGCACCATACCGCCCCCTGATTTTTTTAAAACTGATACGGCGCTACTTTGCCTGTGAAGTACTGCCAATATGGGTTTACCTGATAACACTCCCTGGTAAACTTTTGACGGTGTATAATGAGGCTCTGTACTGCCCAAAATGAATACCGCATCAGCAGTATTCAAATGCACCAAAACATCCAAATAGGGAATGCGTTTTGGATATTCAAAAACGATCGTTTGCCATAAACCGTATTGCTCGGCCAACGGCTTTACATTAAACCCCTCCGCATCGTTGGCATTTTTACCAGTACCTATAAAATGAAATTCCAGATTGTTAAAAATGCTTGGTTGCGCTTGTATACTTTTAAAGATGGCCTCCAACGGAGCAAAAGCCTTTGGCAACATGGCTCCGGCGTAAACCAAAACAATTTTATTGTTTTTTTTAAATAGGTAAGATTTTAAATCAAGTTGCTTAAGAATATCATGATCTCCCTGCTCGCCACCATACGGCATGGCACCTGTAATTGCCTGGGTTTTTAAATGTGGGTTACGTTCCAGAACGTCTTGATAATAACCTGCAGCTACGCCGGTAATGAGTACGGCTTTTTTTACAGCAACAGGCTCCAGCAACCTTGCCAATTTTGTGCTCAACCAATGGCGTGAAAATAATTTATCAGAGCCCGGAAATACATGCACCCAGGGGTCGATATAATCAATGCCATATTTTACCCCCGTTGATTGGTGCAACCATCTTCCGAGCAATGCACAATAAAAGGACGGAATAGGGATGTATAAAAAATCAATCGTTTCGTTTTTAATGAGTTGTTTTGCTTTTTTATATAACTGAAAAAAAGCCCGCAAGCCAAGATCACCAAATAACCGCAACGGAGTGGTGGAAAAAGCAGTTGTCTTTTCAATCCGTAAACCTGGCGACAATAACTTTTCAAGTTCATGGTCAAGGGATTCCTCATAATATTTTTCATGCACTGTTAATACAATCGGGTTCCAGCCAAAAGATGGTAAATGCTGTGCAAACAATCTGGCACGGTGTACCCCTGCGAGGTTGGATGGAGGGAAATGAGGATATAGAATTAAAATATTTTTCAACTAAATGTTATACCAAACTGAATTTCATTTTAGGCTGCCGAAAGCTATCGAGGCGGCGGCTGAAATTGATGCAAAGCCTTTGTACGGTTGGGTTTTGGTAAATACCGGTTGGTCTAACTATAAAATCCAATCGGTATTAAACGGTCTTTCTTGCTGTAAACAACAACTGGTATCCAAAGAAACCTTTTGAAATACCTGTCAATAAATGAAATAACTTTTCCCTGGCAATACTGGGTAATATCTTAACGAATAAACTATTAAAAGGCAGTTCGCCCGTTACGGTTGCCAGCTCAATGGCAAAGCCCGCATTCAAAAGCAATTGCCTGGCTGTTTTGAAAGTATACCATTTCACATGTGTATAGTCCCAGATACCGGCATCTTGGTAATCAAAGTTTCCTGCCAGCAATTTCATTCTAGATTTATAATGCATGATATTGGGTAAGGCTACAATGAGCTGCCCTCCCGGTTTTAATACCTTTTCAATATCGCTCAATAATTGCTCTGGATATACAATATGCTCCAACACATGTGAGCAAACAACACAATCATATTGATTGGGCGCTAAATTCAATGGCAATCCGGTTTCAAGATTGTGTAAATAAACATTCCTAACA
This sequence comes from Ferruginibacter sp., assembly GCA_044342365.1. Lineage (GTDB taxonomy): Bacteria > Bacteroidota > Bacteroidia > Chitinophagales > Chitinophagaceae > Ferruginibacter. The sequence goes on from JBIIPY010000026.1 coordinate 8,096, forward strand.
AAGGGTTTCGCCATTTCCAGCTCCTCCATCGAAATAGTGATGCCATCTACCGTATGACCAAGAGATGATAAAATTTCCGCCAGTACGCCTCCGCCACAGCCGGCATCTAATATGGTACTGCCCTGCTTCGTAACCAGTTTTATTACATCCTGGTTACCGCTGTTTAGATATACTTTATCAATACTTTGCTTTAGCAAAATAGGTATTTTACTCACTTAAATAATTATAAAAAAGATGCATATTAAAAATATGATTAACAATAAAAAGACTACGGCAGCATCAAACTTTTATTAAATATTTTACCATAGTAAATTTACTATTACTAAAAAAATTAAACTACTATCCTGTTAATCAAACTTAAAAAATATAATGAAAACAAATACGCCAATTGAACCCTGCAAAAGCTTAAATCTCATAAGAAACAGCTACCAGTCTATCTATTTCCTCAATTAATTTCCCAGATTCCTTTTCCCAATTCAGGGTAGTGTTGGCCAATAAGGAAGCCTGCTGTTTGCATGCAACCAATCTTTCCCGGTTATAAAAAAGTTCTTTTATTATAGCTGACAGGGCTGCCGCATCATCATGCGGATATAAAAAACCTACCTGAGGGTTTGCATCAATAAAACCATTTTGAGCAGCAGTACAAGACGCCAATATACAATTGCCGGCCAGTAAATAGGTAAATATCTTATTAGTTAAACAAATATCCCTGTTCATGCAATAAGGTATTTCGGCAGCAAGGCCGATATCAAACTGCGAAGCAATGGCAAAAATCTTTTCGGGAATAACAGGTTGCATGAAATGCACCCGCTCGGGATGTTTGGATTGCTTTAGTAAACCTTTGGTATAGGTATCGTTCCGGATATTCCCCAGCAATGTTAATGAGACATCCTCCTGTATCATATTTAATGCTTCTACTATCAGTTCCAGTCCACGTTTAGGACCGATATTTTGAGAGAACCAAAACAACTTCAATTGTGGTTGTTCTCCTTGCGCCACTGGTTGCAGGTAGTCTAGACTAAATACATTATTTATTGTAATGATCTTTTGTTGAGGATATAAATTTTGGTAGGCTGCCGATATCAACGGACTGGCCGTTGTAACCAAATCAACGCCGGGCAATAGCCGGTCTTCTATTTGTATTACGTCTTCTATCTGTGCAGGATAATAAGGCTCTTCGCCCCGGTGAAAATCTTCCGCATCAAAGGTAACCAATGCATGGTGAATAGATGCCGCTTTTACTGCGGCAGGCAAGGCACCGAGGTAGTGCGCTATGTAGATCTTTGCTTTGTATCGTTTCAGATACAGCCACAAAAACAAAGACGATCTTACAAAAGTGATTTCTTTCAGAAAGAAAAAAGGAAATGCCCTTACCAGTTTACTGCAAACTTTGTACAAAAGCCTTGAAAAAAAATAGGCTATCTTATCATTGTGCGGATTGCCTGCAATCAATTCAAAATCATTTTTGCAAAGCTCACCGCTGCGAAATTTCTCCTCATCTATTTTATAGGACCAGTCTGCCGAATAAGTATAAAATACTTTTACAAGATAGCCTGCATTTTTAAGCGCCTGGTATTCTTTCATTACCCTTGGGTTGGCTGCCGGTTGCCCAGTAGTAACAATGGCAATATTTCTTTTATAAAAATCAGCCAGCCGTAAATAATGCGATGCAATCACAGCAGCATCAAACCGTTGCTTTGCATGCAGGCAGCAATTGGTTCTGTTGATTGCGGCAAGTTGATTTACAGCAAGCACCATTCCTGCTTTATCCTGCACTTTAAAACCCGTTACTCCTTCGTCGATTACTTCGTTTACCGAGCCCCTGTTATAACCAATTACAGGCGTACCGCAGGCCATTGCTTCAATCATCACAATACCAAACGGTTCGTTCCACTCAATGGGAAATATAAGGGCTTTTGATAAGCCCAGCCAATGATTCTTTTCAGCGTCATTGATGGCCCCCACGTAAGTGATTTGCCTACCATCGATGAATGGTTTAATATCCCTTTCAAAATATTCTAACTCTTCGGGGATCGTAGAAATATTGCCGGCGATGATTAATTTATTACCGGTAGCTTTCGCTATTTCAATCGCTGTGTGACAGCCCTTGATCCGTTCCAGCCTGCCCAAGAACATCAGGGGCGCATCATCAGGTACCTTTGGCTGAAGCGTATATTTTGAAAAAGTAACCGCATTGTAAATTGGTTCCCAAATGCCTTTGGATGCTATATTTACCCTTGACAATAAATCAGCGCTGCAGGCAGTAAAAAATAATTGCCTACTGGGCAATTTATTGATCAGCCATACATTACGGCTAGTAATTTCCCGCTGGTACGACATTATTTTTTTTACCGGGTGATTGAGTATTGGCAGTAGGTAGGCCAGTCTTCCAAAACTATGCACCAGGTCAAAATCATTGCGATGTTTCCACAAAAACTGCCAGGCTGTTGGAATGGCTTTTAAAGCATCCCTTTTTTTTGGGGGGAAGCCTTCCTTTCCAAAAGGATAAACCGTACAGCCCTTTACTAACGAACCGGGTGTAACCAATAAATGAACCTCATGGCCCATCTCAGTATATTGCAGGGCCAGTATTTCAACAATCCGCTCAATACCCCCATATCCATTTGGAGGAACCAGTATACCCGGATCCATTACCATTAAAATCTTCATCCGATATCCTGATTTTTAATATTATTCATTCAACAATCATAAAAATGCCTGCTCCTTATCCATGCTTACCGGATAAATAGATTTTTATCTTTTTTGTATTTTACCTTCTAAATAACGCTGACATTAATAAAAACACTTACGAGCAATTTATTTAGACCCTAAATTTATAATAATAATACTGCAACAGCCTTGCTACTTTCCAACCAAATACCTTAAGCAAGCAATTAAATAAATACCCGGAACTTCGATAATGTATTTTTATATCAGCGTATGGAAGAAATCTTTTTTCAACGATTCTTACATACTTCAAGTGTTGAGGAAAAGCCCATTCCCTTAACATTTGATATGACTGAACAATTAAAGTTTTAACTCTTAATGAATTTTCTTTTTGTAGTAAATGTTGCGACATTAAGTCTATAGAAAGTAAAGCAGATTCGAGGCCTTTTTTTGACAATGTTTGTGATAAGCTACCAGAATTAAGATTAGTCCGATACAGTAATTCACAATCCCCTGCATACTTTAGTTCTGCTGCATTTAAAATGATCCTGGTAATAAATTCAGTATCATTGATCAATGAAAGCCGTTCGTCCCATAAGCCATTTTTTTCTAACTGTTGTCTGGGAAATAACCATATACCACATTGAAGCATTGGTGTATTTCTCTGCCATGTTATATAATCCATCGGTAAACAATCTCTGCTTATTTGCGTGGGGCCGGCATCTTTATTCTCTAAATTATTGTTATAGAAACGTGCCCAATTGATGTAGGCAATACAATCGTTCTTTCCTCTGAGAACCTTCACCTGATTTTCTAATACTTTGTCAGTTAAAATATCATCTGCATCAAAGAATTTAATCAATACTCCCGTTGATTTTTTGAATCCATTATTACAAGCAATACATTGCCCTTGATTTTCCTGATAAATGTATTTTAAGCGTATGTCAGTAAAGGACTTTATGATTTCCGCACTATTGTCTGTGGAGCCGTCATCAACTACAATCAATTCAAAATTCGGATAAGTTTGATTGAGTACACTTTCAATTGCATTGCTTATAAAACCCGCAGCATTATAGCAAGGCATTATAATGGATATTAATGGGTTCGACAATGAATTATTTTTAAGTTCTATCTTTTAATATTTATCAAAGGCATTTTGCTCTTTTCCGAAAATTTTCTTGATAAAATTTCGAAATTTAAAAGAAGCCCAAATTAAATCCATATGCAGTATTTGATTTTTATAATCAAGTTTACGATTGCATAAATAAAAATGAGAAGATGCAGCAGATTCTGATTTCACAAGATTTGCTACCAGCTTTCGGTAGGCCTCTTTTGATGGCTCCTCTTCTGATTTTACATAGGCTATCGTATTAAGTGCATACCATCTTCCAACGTTCGGATTGTCCCTGATCTCAGAACGAATTGAATCCTGCAAAAAAAAATTCCTTTTCTCAAACAACTCATGCCAAAAAATCCTGTTTTGGCAATTGATATGCCCGTCGCCATCCTGCTCTGGAATTGCTGCTGAAAAAACGACAGCATTTGCGGCGAAAGTCAATGATGCAATCAATGCTTCCGATACAACTGGATTTAAATGTTCTGCTACCTCCATACAAATTGCCAGATCAAATTTTTTGTTTTGCAAAAGAAGGAATTCTTCAACAGAAGCTGGATTATTTAAATCGATTCTATAAAAATGGATGTTTTCAACCCCTCTAAAATCGGGATTTGCATAACCATCAATCGCCGTAACTCTTATACCTGATTTTGCCAGGGCTTTGCTTAATTCTCCATTACCACAACCAAACTCAATTACGGTTTGGGGGGCATACTGAGTGATGATTGCTTCCGCAACAACAGCATAATCACATTCAAAAATTTTTGAACTAAAATATTGATTATTGTAGTAATTAGTAGCCATATTCTTAAGAAATAAAATGCAATAGCATTGATAAATAATATTTTATTTGTGAAAAACTGCTAGTAACGCATCATTAAAACGAAATCCTGTCTTTTTTAAAACATATCGTAGCTTATTTAAACTTCTTGTTTTAAAAAAGTATTTACAAACATTTATTAAAAACCTGCGCTTGTTTTTTCTTTCAATCCAATTTGATTCCGTTTTGGTAAAATTAAAAGGCAGTTCAGATAATGCATCCTTTAAATATAAATAATTATTATAAAGATAGTTCTCCCAATTATTGATTTCCTGGCCTTCATGGCGGCGGTAATTCATAAACTTGAAGGGCAATAATACAATAGGTGAAAAACAGGTGGCCTTTAAATTAAAATACATATCATTTGCCGGACCGTATTTCTCAGGATATCCTTTCATTCGGTGAAAAAACGTTCTTCTAATTATTGTTCCACCAGGGCCGATTAACAAAAACGGAGCACTAAAAAAATGATCTCTCAAGGCTACTGGAGAACTCATTAAAATTGGATGGTTACTGTAGTCCTTATTATAAATTCCAAATCCTGCCTCAGGAAAAAGCATCATGGCCTTAGTGCAATTTTCGATTGCATCACTTAAAATGGTATCATCTGAATCAACATACATCAAAAATTGACCCCTTGCATAACTGGCTGCTTTATTGCGATTGGGATAATCACCAATATTGTTTTCATTTAAATACACCAAAATTCTTTTGTCTTTTAGTGCAAATTCTTTGGCTATTAACAACGTATCGTCCGTAGAACAATCGTCAACAATAATCAATTCAAAATTTAAATAAGTGGAGGCCAATACACTTTCAATTGCCTCTTTAATAAATTGAACCCGATTGAAGCAAGTCATCAAAACACTTATCAATGGCTTTTCATCAACTATATTTTGTTCCATTTCAATTTTAATAGTTCATTAAGTTTACCGTTTATTGCAAGGCCAATATTTTCCCAATTATATTTTGACTTCACTAATTCATAGGCATTCTTCCGAATTGAGTCAAACACAGCCTGATTGTTTAAAAGCTTTAAAACGTTGCTTGCAAATGATGCTGAATGGTCTCCTATAAAAAGATTTATATTATTTTCACATTCGATGCCTTCTGCACCTATTGTTGTAGATACAACCGGATTCCCCAAACTCATTGCTTCCAGTATTTTAAGTCTTGTTCCACTTCCACTTTTAAGTGGAGCAATAGCAACAGAGGCGTTGCGATAATAAGGCGCTACATCTTGCACATTTCCAATAAACTTCACCGATTTATCATTCAATAAAAAATCATACACGTCTTTTGACACAACATTACCAATAACCGTTAGGGTAATATTTGGTAGTTCTCTTTTGATGATTGGAAAAACCTCATTGTAAAACCAAAATAAACCTTCTCTATTTGGAAAATAATCAAGGCTACCGCAAAAAATAATATTTTTTATCTGATATTTTTCAAAATTTGAATCAAAAGGATTTAATGCCAAGTTCATACCGTTTGGTATTACCAAACCGGTAATTTTATTATTGTTTAAAGAACGAAGCTTACTATTATCCTGCTCGCTGCAGCAAAAATAAAAATCTACCCTATTATAAAGTGTCATTTCAGTTTTTAATGCTTTTTGTGAATAGGTTTTACAAAGTTCACTATTTTCCAAAACTGCCTTCTGCATCCAAAGTTCTGAATCCACATTGTGGGCATCATATATTTTAATTGATGTTGGACTTTTACTTTTGATGATTTTGCCCAATAAACTTAATGCTTCCAGGTTTTCGTAATAAACAATGTCAAATTTCACAGTATTAAGTAAAATTTTCAATACAGGATAGACTCTCAAAAGTGAACTATCCGTATTGCCCGTTAGAGATTTATTTAAAATCCTGTAATTAATTGCATTTGCGATTCTGTTTGGCAGTATATTGAAAACGGATCGATATCCTGTAGATTTTGAGAAACTAACAATTTTAATATTTGCCGGAAATGGAGTGGCACTTGATTGAAGAAAATCTTCCGCTGGTTGAACAGTTAATAAATAAATAGAATGGTTAGCTGCCATCTCTTTTAGAATATTGAAACACCTGAGTGCTCCACCGCCAAAAGGAGGATAAAACGGATAGGGAATAATAGTTAAAATAGTTGCCATTAAATTATAGAAAACTTGTAAATGCCTTTACCCAATAAAATACTAATTTGGAGTGAAATAGTCTTTCGAATTAAATAGTTTTGTAAACCTTTATCACTGACTTTTTTACACCAAAAACTAAATTAATTTCACCGACTATTATTCCTCTGTTTAAGAAATTTTTTTACAAAATGTGCAGGATACAAAAGTAATTTTCCCAGCTTATAATTGGTACTATTTTCATAGGATTCCTTTAATAACAATTTGCTTTTAATGGCTTCCTGAAGTGCGGACTCACAAACCAACAATTCGATTTCTTTTAGCAAAACAATATTGCTAGGTTCAAGTATATCGATGTTTTCGTGAATATCTTTATATATGATTTTTGCAAGCAATTGCCAGGAATATATATACTTTGCATGGGTACCTGAAACCTGAATTTGACTAAATGCGCCTTCCCTTATATTATAGTTATATAGGGGCTTGTTTATTGTATAACCGCTGTAATTTTTTAATATTCTGTAAATCCAATGGATGTCTTCTGCCACCTTATCCTTGAAATACGGATGATACCCAACTGTAGTATTTAATACAGCTTTGTTAATCATCATTGTTGCACAAAGTGTGGGAGACCAATTTTTATTTGTTCGATTCATAAACTCCAAAAACTCATCTTTAAGTTCCTCATCGGTTAAGGATATTCTTGGCGGAAAATACTTTTTCTTTTCAATGATGGCATAATTAGTAAAGCACACTCCCAATTGTGGTTCTGCTATAAATTGATTTACCTGTTCTTGTATACGGGTGGGTTCAGACCAATCATCGGCATCCTGAAATGCGATAAAGTCTCCCTTTACATTTTTTAAAACCTCATTTACGGCACCGATTTTATGGGTATTTAAATGGTACGCTATTATCCTAATTCTTTCATCTTTGATCAATTTTATTTGCGCCAAAGTATCGTCTGTTGATGCATCATCAATGACTAAAATTTCAAGGTTTGTATAGGTTTGCTCAATAATGGATGAAATAGCTTTTTTAACGTATGCCGAAACATTGTAACAAGGTATTATTACTGAAACTAAATATTGGGGGGCCATTGAAGTTGTCTTTTATTTATTTTTCACAAACAAAACATTACCCATATCCCATCCCTGGGGGATTGCCTCAATTTGTACCCTGAATCCCTTATTTTCTAAAAAAGAGCGATAGTCATTATATTGCGTAACTCCACTATAAGTCTCCCTCATACTTACTTCAGTATGAATTACAGACACGCTTTCTAGTATAGCTTCACTTGCCAAAAGCATATTCAATTCGAATCCCTGCATATCCAGCCACAACATATCTACTTTGTTAATGTTATTTACTTTCGCCCAGTTATCAAGTGTGCTGGTAACAACAGTTACTTTGTCGGCAAAAAAAGTATCCGGATGATCCATTAAATGTTCCTTGGGTTCCAATAAAGAACTGGAAGCATCAGAGCGGCCAGTACTAATATAAAAATCCATATTGCCAATTTTATCTGCCAAAGCAATCGGATAGCAGTTAATATTATGATACGGTTTCGTATTGTTAACCAGCCTTAAATACAATTCATCCACAGGTTCAAATGAATGGATAGTGGCTTTTTTAAATAATTTTGCCAGCTCCACAGAATCAGCCCCATCATGTGCTCCACAATCAATAATTACAGGATTAACAGGTAAATATTTTTTTAAAACAGCCTTGGAAATCTTTTCATTTATTACATGTGGGTACGCATAGTTTTCAAATAAAAAGCGTTGAAGGTGATATTTAACTTTGCCAATTAATTTGTTCATTTTTTATTAGGAATAATATGAATAATATCTTTATTTACTAATACTTTACTATCAATATTATACCTGCTTACCTTTTGTACAATTTCTCGAATTGTTGGATAGTCATCTTTTCCATTAAATAGCCTTGCATCATCAATTAGAATAACACACTCAATTGATGATTGGAGTATAATATCCAATTCATTTTCAATAGGTGTATTTTTTTCGCCTTTTGCTGTTCTGATAAATTCTTCACCGATAAAAAATTCTGATGAATAATGACCATCTAACCAAAACAATACAGGGCCTTTGAACCCTTCAAATAGGGATGGTAAAATGATACTGCTATCACCTTGAAGGATTGTGACATTTTTATCGGCGGCAAACCTTTTGGTAGCCTTTTCTGCTATTTCTTTACTCAATTCAATAGAAATAACCTCGTCAAATTTATTCTTAAAATACTCGACTGTATCACCCAAAAAAGTTCCGGTTTCTACCAATACTTCCGACTTATACAATTTTCTATAAAATTCAATCTCTTCTCTTTTTTCAGAAATATCAACAACTGAATTATGCTTTCTAAAAACCCACCTGATTTTTAGAATTATTTTTTCTAGTAATTCTTTCATGAAATTGAATCTAGGTAAATTTATTTTTTAATTTTAATATTGGAAGCTCTATAAATTTAAACGAATATGTAGCTATAATAATTGAAAGAAATGAATAAAGAGGTAATTTTATAAGCCAACTATGATATTCAATTATAGATAAAATACCCATTTGTTCAAAAGGTATATTTTTCCAAATCGGATCAAAAATATTATTCGTAAAATAATATCCTATCAAATTGTGATATAGATAAATACCGTAAGAAATTCGCCCAATAAATATCAATTTACTATTTAATAAAAGCTTATCAAGAAAAGAAACAACAAACCCAAAATGATAAGCTTTTAGTACTAAGTATAAATTGAATATTCCGCAAAATATCAATACATATTTATAATCAAGACACGTATTAATTACAAGTATGAATATTAAAACAGCAATTTCACTGTTCTTGTTTTGAAGTATACGATTGGGTAATATATTTTTTTTTGATAAGATAGCCCCAATTGCGCCTGAACTAAGAGGTGCTATATTTGTTAGCAAGCTTACATAGTTGTATTTCATCAAAGAAAAAACATCGAAAAAGAGTTGCATAAATGATAACAGAAAAAACAGTAAGCATAGAATGATAAGCGAATTCGGTTTTTTCCGAAGCCCTAGCACAAGTAACGGAAAAAATAAATAAAATTGCTCTTCAACACCAAGGCTCCAATAGGGAGAATAGGGTTCGGATGGGAAATTTAAATAAGCAAGTTGATAATTATATGTATACGTGAGTAAATATGGTAGTCTGTCGTTTATCGAAGGGGCCTTAATTAAAAATAGGATAAATAGTATTAAATAATAGATAGGAAATATCCTTAAACTTCTTCTTGCTATAAAATTAAAAAATGCAACTCCAAAAGATTGATTTTCATTACTGATTAAAATAGAAGTGATTAAAAATCCACTTAATACAAAAAATAAATTAACTCCGTAATATCCTGCTGATATCGGCCGGCCCACTATCATTGCAAAATGCTCTAAAAGCACCATCAAGATTGCTATTCCACGTAGTCCATCCAACCTCGGGGCATATCTCATATTTTATTTGTAACCATTATTAAAAATAAATAACTTATTGCTTGATTTACCTAAACCCTTTTTCAATGCCTAATCTATGATACAAAGATCCTTTTATTCTATTCTTATACAAAACCAAACGATGTGTAGTATCATTTATCCATGAAGTTGCTACTGGTTTTTTTAACTTACTGTCTTGAACCATAAACCTAAAAAAACGCAACAAATTATCGTCACTAAATTCTTCCGGAATCTGGTTATTGATAAACCAGGGCTCGTCAAGCATTGCTTTGTATTTTTCATCGTCGCTGTCTAATTCAATTATTTTTTCAATAGCCTGCTGCCAGGATGAAAAATCATTTACGTTCACAAAACTTTTTGAATTGAAATCCTGTCCAACCTTGAGGTTTCCCCAATAAATTGGAATACTGCCTGCAAACATGGGCTCAATTAGTTTTTCGGTAGTATAGCCGGGATTGGATGAATTTTCAAAAGAAATAACGAACTTATACTCTTTTATAAAATCCATTTTATTGTCGATATTTCTGCCAATGTTGTTGAGATAACGGCCCGCAGAATCTACTTTTTTGTATTTGGATAGTGCATGGAAAAATTCAATCCTTTCTTTTGCTTTGGAGTTTGAAACCAACATGCAACAAAATTTGGATTTCGCTGTAAGCAGGTTTGCTTTTTTGGGTGAAAGAAGTTCATTAGGGCCCCATGTAACCCATAATGGATAACGTTTATGCCTGGGATTTCCGGATACAAAATCAGAATCGAGCACATAATCACAAATACGCCAGTCTGCCCGTTCGTTTTCCCAACCTATAAAAACCCGATGGCATTTGAAGTTTAAATAATCTCTTTTCCCATTGTAAGGATAGGTGAAAAAATAGAAATCTGGATCATCAGCTATCACTACCTCAAACTGCCTCGACAAAATGCGGGTGATAAAATTATCTTCCTTTTTAAAAGATGGCCAGAAGTCACCAAAATTAATTTTTATCTTTTCTAATGGCTGCATTTTAGTTCTGTGAAGATCTATTTCCTTGTAAATGTTTTGTAAAATCCCGACCGCAATATCTTACTTACGAATGAATGTATCCTGGAATTATTATATGCTCTCAATGCTGCTTTGCATTGATCATACTTTTTATAATCATCGTAAAATAATGTGTATTCCGCTGCTAAAATATCTGCCCGTTCTTTATGCAGTGCAGCAGCATTCTCAGGCTTTGAACTAAACCCATCCAGATTGTATTCACAGAAAACTTCGTTAATATGCAGATAAGTAGCGTTGAATTTGCAAAGCGCATCCAAATAAAATTTCCAATCTGCCACAAATTTTAAATTTTCATCGTATAAACCTACCTGCTCAAATAAGGTTCTTTTAATAAAAGTACTTTGATGCGGCAAAGTATCTTTTGTAAAATAATCAAAGGATAATTTATCAGGAACCATTTTTATTGAGTACTGCCCCTTATCATTTATCTTAATATTGGCGCACAATATATCTTCATTGGCTTTTTCAAAATTAAAATCAGCCAAACAATTTTCATGTGTAAGAAAATCTCCTGAATTCAAAAATAAAATGTATTTGCCAGTTGCTTTTTTAATTCCCTTATTCATGGCATTATAAATCCCCGTATCCTTTTCTGAAACCCAATAGCTGAATTTTATGGCATTGGATGCTATTAATTCTTTACTACCATCCGTACTATCACCATCAATAATAATATACTCAAAATCCTTATATCCTTGACCAAATACGCTATCAAGGGTTTTTTGTAAACCTTTAATGTTGTTGAAATTAATTGTAATGATGGAAAGTTTTGGCATATCCTGTTTACTCTATGTTGATGGGTATATCCGACTTCAGGTGCATGTTTCACTGATTATATTTGAAACCGCTAATTATTTTAATAAACGATTCTCCGAATGTACTAATTGAATTATTGTAGTCTAATCGCGATGGATGATTTTCCTTATCTGAGAGGAGCATTATTACTGCAACAAGTTCATTTTCGCTGTGAGGATCAAAAAACAAACCACCGGCTGGCAACTGCTCTTTATGCACCGGAATATCTGATGCAATAACTAATTTTCCCAATGATTTCGCATCCTCAATCACTGTACTCCACCCTTCAAAGAGCGATGGCTGAATTACAGCTTTAGCATACTGCATTAATTTTAATTGTTTTTTGCGATCAATAAGACCAAGTAATTTTATGGTCACCTCTAAATGATGTTCCTCTATAAAAGCAAGGATGGATTGAAAATATCCTGGATTTCGATAATCATCTTCTTTACCCGTAAAAATAAACTGATGTGTAACACCCTTTTTATTCAGCTCCATTGCTGCTTTTAATACTACCAAGTGATTCTTATGTTTCCAGAATTGGTTGGAAATAATAAAATATTCCTTTTCAATTTGAAATTCATCCAAAACGTCAGCTATTTCAATGTCGTTTAAAGAAGGATGAGTTACAGCAAAAGGAATTACATGAGTAGGACAATGACCAGGAAGTTTAAGTGACTCCAAATCATGTTTCGCAGCCTGGCTGCTTAATACCAATGGATGAGTTCCATTTGCTATTTCTTTAATTATAGAATTTCTGGCAGATAATTCTTCAGCACTAAAAAGATGAGGATAAAATATATGTTGAAAATCCGGAAACCAATATACTTTATTTCTTACCCTGTCAAAGCATGGATTATTGCTTGCGGGAAACAGTACATCAATTTTCCTTTTTGATATTCTTTTGTCTATACAATCCCTTTTAGTAATAATTTTAAGCAATTTATTAAGAACTGCTTCAGGAATATTTCTTTTATAATCAAATGGATTTTGGTAGGCTAAATGTAAATACCCGGTCTTTTTTGCAGCTAGGAAATCATTTTCATTTGTACTTAATATTATAATGAAAGGCTGTTTTTCTTCTGGCAATGTGGCTAAGGCACTAATCAGGTTTAAAATATAATAAGTGCCGCCTATCCAGTTCTTATCCTCAGGGAATATTAATCCTAATCTAATTCTTTTACCCATTCAATATATCCTTTTAAACCATCGGGAAGTGTTATTTTATTTTTATATCCCCATTCCCTGATAGTTGTTATATCTGCAACCCAGTTAAGCGGATCCCCTTTTTTTATTTCGCCTGTAAAAACAAATGATTTATTTAAAAGTCCTAAGTAAACAGCCGCAATATTCCTTAGAAATACTTCTTCCCCATTGGCTACATTTACTACGGTTCCTTTAAAAGGGGCTTTTTGTATGGCCAGTTCCATTACCTGTATTAAGTCATCAATATAAATAAAATCCCTGCTTTCATTACCGGTACCGTAAATAGAGACCTTCTCTGATGCTTTTGCTTTTTGGAATAAGTCCCAGAATAATTGCTTTTTCAATCCAGGGCCATAAGCCGAAAAAATACGAAGGCTAAGGGTTTGCAATCCAAAAAAATCATGGTATTCTTTACACAGTTGCTCACTATACAATTTGTGCCAGCCATAAGGTGAAAGCGGTTGAAGTTTTGCATCTATATCAACAGGTAAGGCCGAGGGATTACCATACACAGCAGCACTGGATAAATTAATAAATTTACAGGCTGGGGCATGCCTGCGGATGGCTTCCAATATTTTACCCACTGTAAATACATTCAATGCAAAATCCCTGAGTGGATGAAGCAATGAATCCGGCACACTGGCAGAACCACTACAATTGATACAAACATCAAAACCCAGCTTTTCAAATACTTCATTAAAATCACTATTGGTACTGTCTATTAAAAAATAATGATCATCCGTATAATCAACCACCACATCACAGGCCCAGCTTTCATATCCGGGCAAACCCGAAAAATAATTATAGGCATGACTGCCAATAAAACCTTTAGAGCCTATGATTAGAATTTTACTCATTTTTTTGTGCAATATAGCTATACATCCTGCCAGCTATTTTTTTTTCATCTAATAATAAGGAGGATCTGTTCTTCCATTTATATAACTCAAAAACATAAGGCAGACCAGCAAAGAATCCAATCTTTTTTTGGAGTTTTGTCTTCATATCAGCAAGCAGTTTTATACGATTCATAGCTAAACTGTCTTGAGTTAAAGGAAAATAATTTATTACCGAATCGTAATAACGTAATTCTCTAACAATTCTTAATCCTGCATTTGTCATTGCAGATTTATATTCTGAAGCAGTGTAGGCATTCTCGCCTCCATAAAATTTTTGCAGCGGATGAGAAAGTAAAAATGCTTGTTTATCAGCTGCATCGTAAACAACATGATCTCTTACTGTAAATAATATCCCACCCGGTTTTAATACTCTTGAGCATTCTGCAATAAATTTTTGAAGATCATTGGCATGATGCATAGCCTGTCTTATATACACCATATCAAAAACAGCATTTTCAAATTTAATATTTTCTGCAAAATCTTCATGAATATCCATTGAAGCAATCCTGTAATGAGTTTTCAACTTTTGTATTGCACCCGCACCAACAGTATCGCTCGGGTCAGGTTCAGAAACTGTAACACTATATCCATCCAAAGCAAATGCTATTGAACTTATTCCATTGCCACTTCCAATATCCAGTAAAGATTTTGCATCGGGTGCATAGCTTTGAATAAGCCGTAGCGTTTCCTTGTATTCTTCGCTTCGTTTAAATCTTTCAACATTTAAAGATAAATTCTCATCAAAATATGCTTGCTCCACTAATTCACTATACTCAGGTTTGGTTCTGATAAAATGAATTGTTTCTTCCCAAGTCATTAGTTCTTTTGAAAATTAACACAACAAATACTTCTACAATGTGCAGCTCCATCATCTCCTTTGCCCCTATTAGTGTGTGGGTTATATGACATCATATCTTTACATTCGGATTCATTACAGGAATACCAACCGTCTGGTAAATATTTAAAATAATTAATAGTGTAGCCTCCTTCTAGATAAAATTCGTCCAATATCTTCCCCAACATTTCACTATCAAATTGTTGAAAAAATTCATGATTTTCATACTTTCCATATGGGAATGTAATAAGTAATTTACCATGTGGCTTAAGAACTCTTATCATTTCCTTTATGGCAAAAATAAACTGGTAGGATTTTATTTCTGCTTTTTTATTATACTCAATATCGTACCCATAGATAGAATTATTCATATCAATATGTTCAATTGTAGACTGCGAGATTACTATATCAAAATATCCATCCTTAAACGGTAATTCACGCAAGTCACCATACACGTAAGAAATTTTTTTTTCATTGAAATTGGGACTTTCTGGTGCATAGGTAAAAATCGTTAGTTCTTTTTCCTGAATTAAGGGATGCTCAAGAATGAATTTGAAATTAAAAGTTGAACCAGCGTCTAATAATTTTAATTTCCCTTTTTTAATATTATTAAATATCCAGGGATACTCCACTATTCTTTCATCTAAACGAAATCCAAATCTTTCGAGGATTCCATTACTATTAAATTTTTGTAATATCCCATTACTATTGATACTTTCAATTATTGATTTTTCCTTATGAATCTGATATCCAATAGACCAGGGTATCTGCCCGTTTTCAAAATATGTTCTTAATATAGCTTGCTGCTCATTGTAAAGTAACTTACTTTTCCTCTCTTGCCTATATTTCAAGTACCTAAAAAATAAAGTCTTTAAAAATTTCATTTGACAAAATTGATTCTTAATTAAAGATTCATGATAATACGCCCTAACTAAATATCATTTAAAACAAATAAACCATCTTCCATATGAAATATCGTCTTCCCATTTAGATGGGATTATATATACTTTAGAATAGTATTTCCTAAATTTTTCATACCACCAATTTTCCGAATTATTAAAATAGCTTTGTATAGTTTTTATCCAGCCTTTATCTTTTCCATTTTTTGAAACAGGAATCATATGAAATGATGCTGTGGTAGTAAATCTTGAACTTTCATGTATAAACTTATCAATACCTTCCTCCGTGAAATGCTCAAGTGAGCCTATAGAATATGAAAAATCAAATTCATTATTGGCATACTTTGTACATGTAGCATCACAAACATTAAGTTTACTTTGAGCTATACCTTTTTCAATGCCTTTTTTAATAAGCAAATCTGATATATCAAACCCATATAAATCAAGTTTTGGAAATTTTTCAAGAATCTTAATTGTAACACCAGTCCCGCAGGCTATATCTAAAATCTTACCCTGACAATTGGCTAAGATCATTTGTATTTCATTCCATGTACTATCTTTACCCCAATCATCTAATTCCTTTGCATACTCTGGATCCCAATATAGATCAAGATCTTGTTTTTCTGGTTCATCGAGAATTGTTTTAACTGAATTATTACTTGCCAGCATCTCTTCTTTTTTCTTTCTAAAAAAATTATATATCACTGGTGGACATATTTGTTTTATAAAATCTTTCATCATTAGTAATTAAATATTATCAAATCCCCTGTCTAATTTTATCAGTAAATGAATGTATTATTTTTTTAATTCCCTTAAGTCTTATAATTAATTTTGAAGTATTCCCTTTATTGCTATTGGTACTTTTTAAATAATCTGTTACATTATTGAATCCGGAAATACTTACAATTATCTGCTCGGGAAAATTTTGTATGTAATAATTTTCATCAAATTTATTCAATATGTATGGGTCTGGATTTTTTGTGTGAGTACCTTCGGAGTCATATCCAATATTATTAATCAAACTACAATCAGGGAATAGAGTAATTCCATTTTCCCTAAACATAATCCACCACCATCTAATTGCCCAAGAATCTATTATATGTTTTTCCATTTGCTGAAAGAGCATTTTTGAATATGGGTAAGAATCATTCAAATCAAATTTTTTTGCTAATGCAGGATGATTTTTTAATTCTTGATATCCTGTTGCTATAGGATCAAATCTGTGCCAGGCCCTTTTCCATGTTCCCCATCCCCAGGATGTAGCCATCGGTAAAAAAAAAGAAGTGTTTCTTTTTTTTATTTTTTTTATAGGAAAAAAATACCCTGCAATTTGCATTACCTTTTCTTCATTTTCATATCTTTTCAAAGCAGTATTCATAAACTTCAGGAAGCCGGTTGCAGTTACTAAATCATCTTCCAGTACTATGATCTTACCATATTTATTTACAATTGTTGTTACTCCATCAATAACAGAATTTGAAAGCCCTTTATTTGTTGTTGATTCAATAATAAAAGTTTCTTTACAATAAGTTTGTTTTCGGATTATTTGTCTTGTATCCTCTATTTTTTGCAACTCCTCTTTGCTACTATTTTCTTTCGGTCCATCGGCATAAATATATAATACAGATTCACTGGCCAGTTCATTTTGCATAAGGGCATTCAAGGTTTGCTCTGTATGCCATGGGCGGTTGTAAACAAACAAAACAATGGGAGCCAAACTCATTTTGCGTATTGTAGCGATTTTTCCCAAACAAATGGCATAAGGGATTTCCATGCTTCTTCACCATCCAAAAAAGAGGCTGCAGGATCATTGATCAGGCTTTCAATTTTATGCTGAACCCTTGCCGGGTTTATAAAAGAGGCATTTTTAAAATCCGCACTGTTCATTTGATCCATCACCCATTCATTTAAGGGCCCTTTTAACCATTCTGTAAAGGGGGTATTAAACCCAATTTTTCTTTTTAGTAAGCGTATACTATCCGGAAAAAATTCTTTCATAGCATCCCGAACAATTGCTTTGGTATACCCATTTCTTACTTTAGAAGAAGAAGGAATTGAAAATGCAAAGGAAACAATTCGATGATCTAAAAATGGCATCCTGATTTCTACTCCGTTAATCATGGAATAACGGTCGTAGTTTCTTAACAAGGTTGGCAAAATAGTCTCAAAAGAAGATTGATACAATTGCCTATTTAAACAATCTAAGCCATTATTATTCTTATTACCTTGGCCATTGTATAAATCAGCAGCTCTTTTTTTGGCGATATTTTTATACTCTAAAAAAACACGCCCCTTAGAGATGGCTTGCATACTTCCAACTCCATCTTCAATCGTTTGCAGTGTACTCCTTATTTTAAAAGGATTTGGGAAGTCATCATTTATTTTGGGTTTTAGGTCAAAGGGGTAACCTCCAAATAATTCGTCGCTTCCATGTCCGTCGAGCGTTACTGTTGTGCCGCTTGCTTTAATTTTTCCATACAGTTGAATAAAAGGTATCGGGGATGTTAGATAGAATTCTTCAAACATATAACTGTAGTAGAAAAGTTTATCTATATCTTTTAACGGATCTATCGTTAGATAGGTAGCATTGATTCCGATATTTTCTGCAACTTTCCTTGCCTCTGCTGTTTCATCTAAAAAAGAACCGGGGAAAGAAGCAACAAATGCATGCTGCCAATCCCTGCTATACTCACCCTGCATATGTTTTGAAATATATGCCATAGTGGATATAGTGGCGCTTGAATCAATACCTCCACTTAAAGCTGTACCAACCGGAACATCGCTTCTCATTCTTATTTTACAAGCGTCTATAAAAAGCTCTCTGAACATTTCAACCTGCGCATCGTAACGAATTGGTACACTAATTAAATGGTTGAGTGGCTTCCAAAACGTATCTATTTTAAGCTCCCCATTTTTATAAATAGCATAGGAAGCAGCAGGGAAACGCTTGATTCCTTTTATCAAACACCGGTCTGTATTTTCATAACAAAACATATTTAATTTTGCCTCTTCTATCAATACCGCATCTGCTGCTACATTTTCTAAATAAGGATACAGTGCTTTCATTTCTGACGCAAAAACAAATACCCCATTTTGCATCATATAAAAAAGAGGCTTTTTCCCCATCCGGTCTCGTGAAAGAAAAAGTGTACCTTCCTGCTTATCATAAATAGCGAAAGCCCACATACCGTTTAATTTTTTCAAACAATCGCTGCCTTCCAAATAATATAAAGCCAGCAACACTTCCGTATCGGATTGTGTTTTAAAACAAATCTCTTTTTTTTCTAGCTCGGCCCTTAATTCAATATAATTGTAAATTTCGCCATTGAAAGTGATTACGTATCGATCTGCCCATTCCATTGGTTGTTTTGCATTGTCGGATAAATCAAGTATTGAAAGCCTTCTATGACCCAATGTAGCTCTTTGGTATTCATCTTCCCATACACCAAAACCATCGGGTCCCCGATGTGTAAGTGTATTTAAAGCTTTTTTAAATTTGACTGCTTCCGCAGAGGGTAATACCCCAAGTATGCCGCACATTATTTTTGACTTGCTGTAATTAAATTTGCTGGTAAAAATTTATATTCAATATTTCAAACAGTTCCTTTTTCTCCGACACAGAATTATATTTATTACTAATTTTCATCCTGGCGTTGTTACCTAAAGTGGACCTTAATATTTCATTCTGAAACAAACGTAAAAATGCGTCCGCATGTGAAATTACATTATTAGTTTCTACCAAAATCCCGTCAACGCCACTAACAATTAACTCTGATGGGCCACCTACGCCAGCAGTTACTATTGGCAAACCAAATGACATTGCTTCGATAATTGATACTGCAAAAGTGTCGTAGCCTTTCGATAATAAACCTTCGCAATTATGCATAGAATAAATATCGGCTTCCATAAATAATGCAGTAGCTTCTTTGGCATTTACCTCACCGGTAAATTGTATTCGGTCAGCAAACTTCGACCGTTTACCAATCAATTCGCACATCATTCGTAATGGGCCATCTCCAGCCATTATCAATTTTCCTCTAAATCCACTTTCACAGGCCAGTATAAAAGCATTCAATACAATGTCAGGTCCCTTATAGTCTACAAAACGCCCTAGGAATAGTATAGTTAATTCCTTCTTATTATAATCACGACTAATTGCAGGCAAATCGACACCAAATATTTTTTTTTCTATTTTAGCTTTTTCAATCCCAATTGAGAGTAAGTTTTGGATGCTGCAGTTGGAAGCTGCAATAAATTTCACATGCTTGTTTTTACTTATGCTGACAATTTTATCCTTGTACTCATCAGAATGAATTTTATTTCCCTGATTATCACAATGATCCCATATAATATCAAAGCCATGCACATAAATATAAATTGGTATAGTAAACTTAGAAAGAACATCCCACAAATAATCGGCTAGAGTGGCGTAATGAACAATCAAAACATCTGCTTTACTTTTTACAATGGCATTCTGTAGTTCGGTGCGCATTATTTTTTGAGAATCAAATCTTTTAATCCGAAACCTTATCAGCCACTTTTCAAAATAATTGGGACCCCTGCCATTTAAATTAAACACAGGATATTTTTCGACCGCTATTTCATTTTGAATATAAGCCGCCATTCCACAAATATGGTCGTGCAGCATCGCATTCATTCTATGTAACCAAACTTCTGATTTTGCGGAATAATTTGGTTCAATTACGAAGATATTAAGAATCGTATTGCTCATTGTTTAATACACCCGGGAAAGCCTGCATTTATAATATTTAGAAGAAACTTTTTCTATCATCTTGTAAAGAAAAGAATGCCCTTTATGTTCCATTTTTTCGTGCAACTTCCATGGTTTAAAATATCGCAGGTTTACCTGATCAATTTCAATTCTATGTTGTGTTGCAAATGATGGATTATTTGATATACCGTCTGCATAAAACACGGTTACTATAATATTAATATATTGAAATTTTATTTTATTCAAAACCATTGACCTGACATTCCATTCGTAATCGGCTGCAATTGGAAAATCCAAATCAAATAAGCCAACTGTTTTGAATAAATCTTTTTTATAAATTGTTGCAGGATGTGGAAAATTAGAATTCTTTAAATCCCAGGTATGCACTGTATTATGATGGTCTGATAAACAAATATCATTCGTTCGTGAATCGTTCCATACAATACGGCCAAAAAACAAATCGGCCTCAAGAAGCTTCATTTTCGACAAATAAAATTTAAGCACATCTTTAGATACAAAATAATCGCCAGCATTTAGAAAAATGATCAAATCTCCGGTTGCTTGTTTGATGCCTTTATTCATTGCATCATAGATACCATTATCAGGTTCGCATATAAAAATATCTACATCACTTTTATAGGCTTTTACAACTTCGGTAGTATCATCACCAGAAGCGCCGTCTATTATAATATATTCAATTGCATGATACGTTTGTTCTAACACACTCTCTATAGTCTTCTTAAGAAGATGTGCTGCATTAAAACAAACTGTAATTACGCTAATTTTCAAAGTTGAATTGGGTATGAGTAAGGAATAAATAGATGTCTTTTTTTTCGGCCTTAATAGAAAGTTAAAGTCAGTATTAAAACTGTTCTCACATAATTAAATTAGCTTTATTGCAATAGTTCCAGTTGAATATCGTCCCATTGTCCTGCTAAATCTCTTCTAATAAACAGCGTTTCCTGTCCAAGTCTATAATTATCTTCATGCCATTCATACACAAGTTTATAGCCCATGTTTTTTATTTTTTGGCATATCTCAATAACATCCAAAGAAGTATACAAGGCTTCAGGAACACCTTTATTTGGATACTGGTCAGAAGTGCTATTAAACCAGGTGTGAAATGAAATTGCTAGCTGAGGTATTCTCAATCGTAATTGTAAACTTTCCAGTGCCATGAATTCAGCCCCCTCGATGTCTAATTTAAGAACTGAGGCTCCGGGATAGGTCATGACTAAGTCTTCAAGCGATATAGTAGTTGCCGCTTCCCCATGTGGGGATAAAAATGTTTTTGCAGGCCCCCCAAGTTTAATTTGAAGGCCCGATTTTGCATGGACTGCCTTTTCGATCAGTGCAAATTTTTCCTTAGTTTGGGCATTTTTTTTGTGATATGCCTTAACTGTTTCATAGGCTAATTTTGTTGGATCAACTCCAACTATATAGCAATGCTTATTTTCAATCAGGTAGGCGTCAAAAGTTATATCATTGGCCAGGCCACAAGAAATAACTAAACTTTCCGGGGTTATTAGGTCCATGGCTAAATGGGTTCCTCCCCAATCAGATCCAACTTTTAATAAGTTTTTTTCAGTTTCTTCCATATATTATGTATTTTTTTTTGAATTACACTTTTTTCGGTTTTGACAATTTTTAATTCCTTCCAGAGATCTGGGTCTCTTTGATCGAACTCATCGAACACATCTCCGATAAATTCAAAATTTTTTCTTTTTGTGGGATTTTTTTTTCCAACGCCAAATTCGTCATGAATAAACGCATCATGGCTAATTTTCGGATAAATAACCTCTGCCAAAAAATTTTGATCAACCTGCCAAAAATCCCCTTTCCCATAGTCATCTATCAATTTTTTCATATCAGGGATTGCACCCCTCCTTGCACCCCACATACCACCAAGAATTTTAAAATGATGATAAGGATGATCACGAATTATATGAAATTTTTTATCAGATCTTAACCATT
>JBIIPY010000110.1:0-8559 GCA_044342365.1 Ferruginibacter sp.
CCATTCATCTACAGCACATTTTTCTCTTTTAGAAAGCCGGGAATCTGTATCCCGGGAAATCATTATATCGACATCATTATCCGAAGCAGGAAAAAATCTCCAAAACATTCCACGCCAATCACCCTGAACATCCATCTTGACTATTTCTACATTTGAAAAGGATTCAAGTTGAGAAATAAATTTTGCTGATTCGTCCAATGTACTTTTACCAACGTAAAATCTACAGATCCATCCTGGATATATTTTTCGGGCAAGTTCAGCATTCCTGATTGCGCCAATTATGTATTTGGCATTGTTCCCCCATAAACAAAAGGATATTATTTTCTTTTCAAATGCCATTTAGAAAAAATATGATAGGAAATGAATCGAATGAAAATTTGCAGCTTCACTTTATTAAACAACATTTATATTATTTAGCATAAAATACCCAGAATCTTTTGCTGCAAATTCTTTACCTACAATATTTTTATTTCCCTTATAATCAATTTCAAAAGCATCCTGTTGGAAGGCATAGGTTTCCTTATTTGGATAGGTCAAACTCATATCTACAAATAATAAAATACTATTCATGTTTTCCGGAAAGACAACTGTTCGTTTTAAAATAAATTTACCGGGCTTGATACTTTCAAGATAACCTTCGTTTAAATATTTACAATAAAATGCCACATTATTTCCAAACTGATCTTTCATCATCAATTCAACATCTAATTGCATATCCCTATCTGCCACACCTTGTATTTCGAAGTCGAAAATATTTTCATTATAAAGCACAAGGCTGCGTGTCATTTCATTGTTCAACATAAATCCAGTAACTTTTATGTATGTTGACATATGAATTAGATTGTCTAAGAGATTTTCTGTACTGGTTTTTCGATGCAGGTAATTTGAAATAGTTTCTTTAATAGAGCCATCGAAGGTTAATTTACCATTTGATATCAGTAAGCCTCTAGAACAAAGATTACTAATAGCATGGATATTATGACTTACAAAAAGTACAGTTCTACCATTTTGTTCGCTTACTTGTTTCATTTTACCCAATGCTTTTTTCTGAAACTCTGCATCACCTACTGCCAGCACTTCATCAACAATTAAAATATCTGGTTCAAGATATGCAGCAACAGCAAATGCTAAACGAACATACATGCCACTGCTGTATCGTTTTACGGGTGTATCTATATAGCGTTCAACACCAGAAAAATCTACCATTTCATCAAACTTTTCTAAAATTTCTTTTTTATGCATACCGAGAATCGCACCGTTTAAAAAGATATTTTCCCGCCCGCTTAATTCCGGATGAAAACCCGTACCCACTTCCAGTAAACTGGCTACCCGGCCCTTTATTTTTACTGAACCGGTTGTTGGAGAAGTAGTGCGGCTGAGTATTTTTAGCAGGGTAGATTTACCGGCACCGTTGCGGCCAATAATGCCCAGTACTTCGCCATGCTGCACTTCAAAATTAATATCTTTTAATGCCCATACATAATCGCTGCTGCCTTTTTGGGTGCGGTCATTTTCTTCACCAATCATTAAATAGGGATCATCTTTACCTCTTAAACGCTGCCAGGTTCTGTTCAGGTCATGCGCAAAAGAGCCTGTGCCTACTGAACCCAACCGGTATTGTTTGGAGAGATTTTCTACTTTTATTACTATATCAGTCATAATTCTAAACTTATCATTCAAAGTGTCCTACACCGTATCCATGAAAGTACGCTCCACCTTACTAAATACCATTAATCCAACTAACAATATTACCACAATCACTCCTCCACTGTACAGCAAACCCATTGTATCTACCGTACCAGTGCCAAACAACGCATACCGGAATGCTTCCACAATCGGTGTCAGAGGGTTCCAAGCGATCCAGGCTGCAAAAGATTTACCTTTTAAATACGACAGTGGATAGGCCACCGGTGTGGCATACATGAGCAGTTGTACGGCAAAACCAATGAGCACGGTAAAGTCGCGGTACTTGGTAGTAAGAGAAGAAATAATGATACCGAGGCCGAGGCCCAGCCCAGCCATCATCAATACCAATAATGGTATTAACAGCCAGCTAAGGCCAAAGTGAAAATTACCGCCTTTAACTGCAAACCAGGCCATGGCAGAGAGCAAAAGAATAAACTGTATTCCAAACTTTACAATGTTGCTCAACACGGTGCTTAGTGGGATCACCAATCGGGGAAAATATACTTTGCCAAATATACCTGCGTTGGCCACAAAAGTGTTGGATGTTGCAGATAGGCAGGAAGAAAAATAATTCCAGATGGTGATGCCACTCATGTAAAACAACACCGGCTGAATGCCATCTGTAGGGATGTTGGCAATTTTACCAAACACCATCAAGAATACAAGCGTTGTAAATATGGGTTGTATAAAATGCCAAAGGGGTCCTAAAATGGTTTGTTTGTACTGTGCGGTGAAATCTCTTTTCACAAAAAGCCACAACAGATCACGGTAGCGCCAAACTTCGCTCAAATTAAGGTCGAGCAGTTTTGCCCGGGGTTCAATTATCTGGTCCCAATGTTCGGCCCCGTTGTGTGGGTCTAATAAAATTGGTTTCACTTTTTGCAATGCGTTTTTATTTATTTGAAATATATTTGAAAGTTGTGTTGAAGCCAGTTTCAATTACAATGTAGGAAACATGCTTGGTTTGTTAGGCAGATACCCTTAAAAACATTTCGTTGATGCGCTGTTTGTAAACATCGTAGCCAAAGTTGGCATCCAATGTGTGCCAGTTAGGCGTAAACTTCCCAGGGTTTGCCAGTACATTCTCAATGGCATCTTTTACGGCTGCGGCACTCTGCGGATCTACCAATATGCCCAATTCCCCGTTCAACAAGGCATCCACAGATCCATCTGCATTGCCTGCTATTACTGGTAAGCCATAAAACATGGCTTCTATGAAAACGATGCCAAATCCTTCTTTGCTGCTAGGCATTACATACATATCTGCCATCATAAAATGCGCTGCTAGCTCTTCCTCTGCCACAAAACCGGCCATCACCACTTGGTTCGAGAGGCCATGTTCTTTTATTGTTTGAAGGATGATAACGTTTTCGTCTGCATCACAACTCCCAGCAATGAGGTATTTTAGGTTAGGAAGCTGAAGGCTTTTCATAGCGTCTAATACCTTATCATAACCTTTGTAACGTTCTGTACTGGCCAGCCGGGTGAGGGTAAACAAGATGGTATCCTGAGCAGCGAAGCCATATTTTTTTTTCAACGAACTACTGCTTACCACATTTTTAGGCAAGGTTAGAAAAGGATCGAGGCAATTGTTTAACACTTTGCATTTAGATGCAGGAATGCCCTGCACTTGGTTTACCTGAGCAGCGGTATAATGGCTTACTGATAATATTTCGTCGAAACGTTGAAGCATACTACGCTTAGTAGCAGACAGTTCTTTCCAAATTTCAATGCCGTGGCAGAACAACAGCACTTTGGTAGATGGCGAGATCTGCTTTATTAACCAGCCAATTTTTAGCAAGTTAACATGACTCAACAGCACCACATCGGAACGGGCACCTTCTTGCAATGCCTTTAACACAAACTGGATTTTTCTGGCACCGAAACCTCGGAAAATCTCGGATGGAAAATAGGGATTGTCAAAACTATCGGCTTGTTGGTCGTGCATGCTCATCACCAAAAGGCGTTTGTTTAACTTGATAGCGTTTTCATACATTGCCTTGCCGGCAATACGACACACTTTTTCTATGCCTCCTGTGGCAGAAAATACTTTTAAAGTTAGAAATAAAATATTTTTCATTTAAAGCGGGTATGCCATCTTTTGGCAAACAGCCCAACCTTTACACAGCCCTTTCTTGAACCATTTATCACTGGCGCAGGTGTTCCGTCAGGATCACCTATGCCGACCAATTCTGCCGGAATGTGTCCTGAGATGGTGTGACCCTGTGTTTCGTGAGCCACGAACCACGGCGGGTGGCGGGTATGGTTTTTGTTGGCAAACAGCCAACCTTTACACAGCCCTTTCTTGAACCAGCAAAAGCGCCATCATCTTCGACCAATGGAGTTTTCCTTTGATAAAACTTTCATATGCCATTCTATTCATGTTGTTTCCAGTGCTCAGGGCTTGTACATAGGCATTCTCTTTCATCCATGCTTCGAAGGGAAACGCAAAACCCATTTTAGGGCGGTTCAATATTGCAGTAGGTATCGTTTGTTTGAAGCTCTCTGTTAGTAAAGGCTTTAGCTTTCGTCCTTGGTATTTTATATGGCTGCTGATGTGCGTAGAAAGTTTGATAAAATCATCGTCTAAAAAAGGAACCCTGATTTCAACCCCATGGCACATGCCCATGACGTCTGCATCTCTCAACAGTTGGTTTTGTAGGTACAAATTAAACTCCATCCAACTTGCTTGATTTTTTGAGGAGAGGTTGGATACATCTTGTAGTACAGGAAGCTCATCAAGTACCCGCCAAACCTCCGTCTCATCCATGTTTAGTTGTCGGGCTATTTCGTAGGGTGTAAAGTAGCCCCGCAAAAAAAGGTATTTTCCCTTTATCCCATGCATTTTAAGGTAACAAATCCTGTTTAGTTGTTTCAATCCGCTGTATTCGCTGGCACCCAATAAAGCAGGAGGCAGGTTTTGGAGGTTTGATGCAAAGTTCATGCGATTAAAAGAAGGATATCCACCCAATAACTCATCGCCCCCGATGCCGGATAATACTGCTTTGAGTCCTGCTTCCTTAGCATAACGGCTGATAAACCAAGTGTTGATGCCATCACAAGTAGGCATGTCCATATCGTTCAAAATGGTGGGGAGGGCTTCATGAAAATCTTCTTGCTGCATCATCCATTGATTGTTGCGGCAACCAAGCTCGGAAATCATGATATCCTGGTATGGCTTTTCAGAAAAATCTTTGTCTTTAAAATAAAGACTGAGGGTGATCAGTTTTTCTTCCTGTTGTTGTTTGGCAGCAAGGCTGGCAATTAAAGATGAATCTAGCCCTCCGCTTAAAAAACAGCCAACTGTTGCATCGGCAACGAGGTGCCTCTTCACAGACTGTTCTAGACAGTTTCTCAATAAATCGGCTACTGCTGTACCATCTGAAAATTGATTGGTATAACTGTAATGTTTAAATGAACGAAGGGTAATATCATCTTTTCTGCAACTGTACTTTATCACAGATCCTTTAGGAACAGGTTGCACATGTTGCAGCGTAGTGATGGGTTCGGGAATGTGACCATAAGCTAAAAAGTGAACGGGCCAGTTGGCATTAGGCTCTTGTAACCAGGGTACTTCCTTGAACGCTCTGATTTCTGAAGAGAATGATATACCGCCCGTGTAAGTGGAGTAATACAATGGTTTCATGCCTGCGGCGTCTCTTGCCAGAATGAGTTCTTCCTTGTTTGCATCCCACAAAGCCAGGGCAAACATGCCCTTCAACTTCGAGAAGCACAACATTTCCCATTGATCGTAGGCAGCCATGATTACCTCTGTATCTGTACCAGAAGAGAACACCTGTCCGGCCAACTGTAATTCTTTTTTCAGTTCTTTAAAATTGTAAATTTCGCCGTTAAAAGTAATGGTATACCGTTTTGCATAATGCATGGGCATGTGCCCGGCGGCACTCATATCTTGCAGGGCAAGCCTTCGGTTGCCTAATACCAAATGATGTTCAATATCTACGGCTGTACCAGCATCGTCGGGGCCCCCGTGCTGCATTAAATCACACATGCGCTCAACTATGCCCTGAAGTTTGGCAATTGGCTGGCCTGGATGCAAAACACCCGCTATCCTACACAAAAGTAAAAAGGGAATTTTGTTGATTCACTAGTTGACAACTTGATTTTACTGGAATTTGATTTATGCTATTTTGATATGGCAGTATTTTCAGAGACAACTTCTATTTCTACTATTTTTCACTGGCTTCACTGGCGCAGGTGTTCCGTCAGGATCACCTGTGCCGTCTAATTCTGCCGGACTGTGTCCGGAGTTAGTACCACAAATGCTCAATTCAGACTAAACCATAATCATCAGTGTAGGATTCAATAGCACTACTGTATTTATAATACCAAGTCTCCCAACCTAAACCACTTCGAACTGGATTCTCATGAAGGTAGTTGAGGCGTTTGGTTGGTTGTGGAATTGCGTTTTTCTGAAACCCGGACACAGTCTGGCTGAATCAGTGGACACAAGTGGCTGGCTAAAGCCGAACGCGTGCCGCCAGTGGGTCCCGACAATTGTCGGGATGCCGTCTAATTCTGCCGGACTGTGTCCGGAGTTAGTACCACAAATGCTCAATTCAGACTAAACCATAATCATTAGTGTGGTGATCTTTAAAGTGGCCTGGCTCTGTGTTTCGAAAGTTTGGAATTGCGTTTTTCTGAAAACCGGACACAGTCTGGCTGAATCAGAAGACATCCCGACAACTGTCGGGACAGCACTGGGAGATCAATTTCTTTTATATACAATTCGCAAATGCTGTGGGTATCAGTGATATTAAAAGCGACTTACCCCCTGCTGTCTTTTATTTAACAACTTCCAAATTGGAAGCATCAAGGAGTGCTACTAGCGCAATGCCCATGCTCTCGATGTTTACCCTCGCTTTGTTACCCATCACTTCTACAACGATGCCTTTATAATTCATGAGTACCCCTTGTTTTACAATCACTTCATCGGCTATACCCACAGCGGTATTCTTTACTTCTACTCTTTCAAATTCTTGTAAAAATTTTTTTATGATGTCTATTTCTTCCGAACGAACCACGGCTGGTTCGCCCAGCCAAAACACAAAATTTAAAATGCCCTCTACTAATCTGATGTCCCATTTTTTCTGTTTTTCAAGTTGAACAAACACATACCCTTTAAACAATGGTTCCATGACTACTTTCTTCCGATCGCTCCATTGTTTTTGCACTTTGGTTAGTGGACAATAATGTACAACGCCCATGGCTGCAAGGGTTGCGGCCACTTTTTTCTCCCATCTAGGGCGGGTGTACACAACGTGCCAATGTTTGTTTTGTTTCATAGTGGGCAGAGCTTCGCTGTTCCTCAGTCACAGGCAAAATGCAACGTTGAGTAAAATTGTATTATAAATTGATGGTTGGTTCAAGTGAATGTATCCACGAAAAAATTAGATATTTCTTGAACCAATTATCTGTGCCGATGTTGTTTTTTGCAACTGCCAGCTATTATTTTATGTGATAAGCTGCTACTTGCAAATAGAAGCCCCAAGAGCCGCTCTACCATTTACAATCGCTTTCTTTTTAATTTCTTTTTAATCCAACCCATAAAACCCCACAAATTTTTGTACCCAGGATGTTGGCCATCGCTTACATAGTAACTGTAGCTTTCGCTGCCATACCCGTAGCCATAGCCATAGCCGTAACCATAGCCATAACCATAACCGTTGCCGTAACCGCCAAAGCCATACCCAAAAAGGTTTACGCCACGAGGTTTGATGCCATTGAACACCACACATATACTCGGGAATTTATTTTCACGTTTCAAGCTTTCAAGGAGGGTCATAAACGATGAAGGCGTTACTGCATGGCGTATCACATACAAAGTTGTTTGCACGTACGGTGCCAACAACTGGGCATCGGTTACCGGACCAATGGGTGCGGTATCCATCACGATGTAATCAAATTGTTCGTTCAGTTCTTTCATCAAAGTGCCGAACTGTGGCAACTGGATGAGCTCGGTGGGGTTTGGCGGAATGGGACCGGCAGATACCACGAATAAGTTTTCGAAAGCCGTTTTTTTACATATCTCATTTACCGAGGCTTTGCCTACCAAGTAACTAGTGATACCGGGGTTGCGGTCTACCTGCAACTGTTTGCTCAGTTTTGGTTTGCGCAAATCCATTTCCATGAGGGCTACGCGTTTACCGGTGAGCGTGATGCTGATGGCCAGGTTGATGGCCACAAAACTTTTACCCTCGCCCGATACACTGGAAGTAACCAACATCGTTTTGTTGGTTTCGTTGAAACCCATAAACGCAAGATTGGTTCGTAGTGCACGAAACTGTTCTGCAATTACGGTACGTTTCCCCTCCATGATGGCGATATTGTCTTTGTTGGGCGATTGCACAATTTCTGCGATCACCGGCACGGAGGTCTTTTTTTCAATCTCTGAGCGAAATAAAATTTTATTGTTGAATTGTTCCTGAATTTGTACGTACAACAAGAATGTGAGTAAGCCTACTATGAACCCAAGAAGGTAGTAATTTTTGGCAATGGGGCTGATGGGACCATATGAATAAGCACCCTCTAGTTTTTTTAAGTCGGGTGCTGTAGCGGAAGAAGCCAAGGCGGTTTCCTCTCTTTTTTTGAGGAGGTAGGTGTAAATTTCGTTTTTGATAGATTGTTGTCTGTTAATGTCTAACAGCCCCCTTTCTTTGGATGGCACTTGCAATAACATGGAATTGTTTTTGTTGATCTCCGCGTTGTTGCTTGCTTTTTCGGTGAGGTAGTTGGCTCTAATGTTGTTGAGGTTTTCGCGCAGGTCGTCCTTGATGCGCCGTACTTTTTCATTGGCCAACAACACGGCTTCGCTTTTTTCTCCTGAACTGCTGCGCACTTTTTCCAACTCAA
>JBIIPY010000083.1:0-12418 GCA_044342365.1 Ferruginibacter sp.
GAGAACGAAGTTTAGAAGCAGGTTCGAAAATCCTTATTGCCACCAGATCATTTAGCAATACAGGTAAATCATTAAACCTGATTTTATCTTGAATGGTATTGATGAGATTATAGAAAAAATGGTATTTTACCCCCACAAAAGTGCAATGGTTCAAGTGTAGTAAACTATTGGGATGCTCATCTGGAAAAATAGACAGCTGATTGGAGAAATCCTTGATCCATTCCTCTGCAATTAAAATCAACTCATTCAATGCTTCGTCAGTATGAGCAGAGCCAATATGTTGCAGGATGATCCTTTTATTATTTTGGTACCTAATCACTTGAACTGCTCTTGCTGTTGATGCAGTTTTAACGACTCTTATTTTCATTAAAAAACTTGCCTTAGTGCGGTAAATTTACAAAAATAAAATATTAAAATACTGATAATCAATAATTTGAAACCGCACTAATTTGGGAGGGGACAAGTCGGGAGTAAAAGAAAAGAAAAAGTTAAGTCGAGCTATAGCTAATACAGCTCGAGTTTTTATTACGGAATTTGCCAGCCTAGGAAAGGTAATAACATTACCTTTTCGAACAGAATGCTACTCCAAGGCTACGCCACCTTCATCATCTTAGCGCTCCAATTCTTTTTGATGTGCTCATTCAATCGCTTAGCTGTATCAAGCTTACTTACTCGAATATACTTTAAAAATGCCTTTTCGGTCCCGTGTCTGGTGATCTTCATTAGATCAATGGTTGGTAATCCTTGCAGGTAATAATTTGTAGCAAAAGAACGTAGTGTAGTGTGAGAAGAAATCGCTTAATATAGCTTTGTTTCAGATCGAGAAGCCAAGCGCCCTGTTTCATCTTTTCCAGCACTTCTGCATACATCTTTTATTTACGTTTCTGAGTATTACCATCTATTTAACATTCAATTTTCAGTAGCAGCTATCCTGCCAACCATTTGCAATGCTTACCTTCGGGCAAATTTCAACCTTCGTTTTTTACATTCCAATGAAGTATTTATTCACTGCTGCCGCTTGGCTTTTGTTACTTTACATTTCTATCAGCTTGCCCAGCGGCTGCGCCCAAATTGGAGCCCCTACTGGAGGCGCCCGCGATTCATTGGCGCCTGTGTTGATAAAAGCAATTCCAGCAGAGCAAACACTCAATTTTAATAGTAATAAAATCAGCCTCAACTTTAATGAGTACATCGAAGTACAGGAAATACAAAACAATTTGTTGGTATCGCCCCTTCCTAGAACCAATCCTCAAGTAACGTTTAATTTAAAAACCGTTACCATCCGTTTAAAAGATGCTTTGTTGCCCAATACCACTTATAGCATTCAGTTTGGTGATGCCATCAAGGACGTGAATGAAGGCAACATTTTGAAAAATTTTTCTTATGTTTTTTCAACGGGTAACATCATCGACAGTTTAACACTTCGTGGCAATGTACTATTGGCAGAAAATGGAAAGGTAGATAGTACCATTGCTGTTGTATTGTATCGTAATACATTAGATACTGCCGTGCAAAAAACGAGACCAGATTTTTTAACACGTTTAAAAGGAGATGGCAGTTTTGAGTTTAAAAATTTACCTGCTGGCAATTTTAATATCTATGCCATCAAAGATGCTGATGGCAATAAATACTACAGCATTAAAACAGAGTTGTTTGCCTTTGTAGACAGCACCATCCGCATTGGCGCAAGCACTCCAGCCATTGATTTGTTTGCTTACGCTGAAGAAAAACCTTCAGATAACAAATCGATCAGGGTATTAAAACCGGCATTGGAGAAACAATTGAAATTTACCAGTAATTTAAGTGGAGAACAAGATCTGCTAGATACGTTGAAGATCAGTTTCAACAACCCGCTGAAGTTGATTGACACCGCATCGTTGGTTTTATTAGATACCAATTACAGGGCCATACCCGCTGGCCAGGTGAAGATAGACAACACGCGTAAATTGTTATCGTACCTACCTGTTTGGAAACCGGGAGCATCTTATCGAATCATATTTAAGGAAACCGCTTTTGAAGATTCTGCAGGTAATGTGCTCAAAAAAACAGATACCCTTTCTTTTAATGCGAAGCAGGAAGCCGCTTATGCTCGGATTACCCTGCGTTTTCAAAATTACAACCAGCAAGCCAATCCTGTGTTGCAATTTGTGCAGCAAGATGCTGTAAAACTTTCATACCCACTCCTCGGTGCAGCGTGGAGCAATAGTCGTTTCCCCCCGGGGGAGTATGAAATTCGTATTTTAAACGACTTTAATAAAGATGGCAAATGGACACCTGGTAATTACACCCTAAAGGTTCAGCCGGAAAAAGCATTTACCGTTCCGCAAAAAATTACATTGAAGGCCAATTGGGACAACGAACGAGATATTGAATTGTAATTTGATGTTACGGTTGTTAGTCGTCGTTTAAACTGTTAATGATGGCATTTGGATCAAATACTATGTTGAGTTCACAGCCTTTTGAAGGGGAAGAACGAATGCTTACTTTGCTTTCGAACATCGATGCCCTGGTTTTGATATTCATCAGCCCGACCCCCTTGCTTTTTTTATTGGTATCAAAGCCTACACCATCGTCTTTGATGATGAGGTGAACCAATTTATTTTTGGTAGAAACGGTGATGTATATATTTTTTGCTCCGGAGTGTTTGTGAATATTATTTACCTGCTCTTGCGTAATTCGGTAAATGGCGAGTTTAAGTTTTTGAGAGATCAGTGATTCATCGAGTTCAGAAAAGTCTTCGTGAATTTGCATACCACTGTCGGCGATGATTTTTAAAATATTTTTCAACGCAGTACCAAGGTCCGATTCGGCCAAATGCGGCGGTATCAATGAATGCGACAAATTTCTCACTTCATAAATAGCAGCGTTCACCAGCTTCTCTGATTCTGCTAAAAAACCAGCTGCGGAAGGGCCGGCAGCTTTTGCAAGGCCAAGGTACAACAATGATCCGGCTAAAATTTGGTTTACGTTATCGTGTAGTTCGCCACCAATTTCTTTTCGTTCTCTTTCCTGAGCAGAAATAACAGCTTCTGTAATTTCAAATTGCTTTTTATTTCTTTCTTCTTCGTAGGCTTTTTCTAGTTTCACTTTTGCAGTGATGTTTTCTCCCAACGCCAGTACGGCTGGTTTGCCTCCATAATCGATTACGTGACTGGCAAAATTCATTAACATAGGCTCCCTATTTTTTTTAAGGTGTTCCCAAACTCCTTTGAAACTTAAAGTTTTATTTTGGCGAAAAGTGCTAGCCAATGATTTTATTTTTTCGTACTCTGAAGGTCTTCTAAAATCTAACAACGTGATATTCAGAAATTCCTCTTTTGTATAACCATATTCTTCCACTGCCTTGTTGTTCACTTCCAGTACTTTAAAGGTCTCCATGTCCCAAATAATGAGGCTACTTGGATTGAAATCGAAGAGATTCTTGTATTTTTCTTCCGATTTTTTGATGAGGTTCTCTGCATTTTTTTCGCTCGTAATGTCTGTTTGTATAGCAAAATAACCGATGAGTTTTCCATCCTCGTTAATTTGCGGATGGCCCTCGATGCGGAACCAAAACTCTCTGCCCGATTTTGTGTAGTTCAACACATCGCATTCAAATGGTAGTTGATTGGCAATTTTGATGTGCATGTATCTCTTGGCCACAGGGCTGGTGCCTGCACCCTGCAAAAAATGACCTGGTATTTTTCCAATTATCTCATAAAATTCAAATTCTGTTATTTTGGTAAACGCTTCATTGATCCATATAATTTTTCCTTCATCATCCGTAATAACAACTGCGTTGGAAGTTTGCCGTGCAATGAGTGATAATTTTTTTAATTCTTCCTCTGCTTTTTTTCGCTGACTCACATCCTTGAAATTGATGACGATGGCATTTACAGCGGGTTCATGTAATTGGTTGTGGAAGGAACATTCAATCCATATGTATACCCCGTCGCCTCTTTTGTATAAATATTCTTTGCTGATGCTGGCGTCTTTTGCTTTTGACAAAATAAGCAGCATATCTATGATGTCTTGCTTAAAATCTGGATGTACCATATCGCATACATTGTGCGCCAAAAATTCATCGGAACTATATTGAAGAATGCGTTGCCCAGATAAACTGATGTCTAGAGGCGTACCAGCCGCATCCATGATGATGAGCCGATCGTTGCTGTTTTCTATCAGTGTTCTACATCTTTTTTCGCTGTTGGCAAGGGTGAGATCTGCTTCTTTTTTATCGGTGATATCTTGGGCTGCACCAATGAAACGAACAGGTTTTCCTTCGGCATTTCTCATCAAAAAGCCTCTGTCTTTTATATATCCCACACTCCCATCATCGCGGATGATCCTGAATTCTACTTCCATCATTGTAAGGTCTGTAGATTGTATGACTCTATTAGCTGCATCACGAACGATTGCTACATCTTCTGGATGAATTTTACTGTACCAATCTATTTCCCGAATAAGAGCTTCGCTGTCATTTGATTTAAAAAGTTTTCTCCATCCTTCTACACTTCGGGTAACTTTTGCGGTTATAAGATTCCAATCCCAAATCATATCATTGGTAGCCTTGCTTAACAGGCGATAGCGTTCATCGCTTTCGAGTTGTATTCTTAAGCTGTTTGCTCTTTCTATTCCATAAAGGATGGTTTTCGACAATAATTTTTCGTCAAAATCGCCTTTGATGAGATAGTCCTGAGCCCCCAAGCTGATGGCATCTAAGGCAAGTTGTGTATTGGAGGTGCCAGATAAGATGATCACGGGCTTTTCTGCCACTAAAGCTTTAATATTTATAAATGTTTCAATTCCTTCACTATCTGGCAAGCTCAGGTCTAGTAAGGTAATGTCTACAGGTTGAAATTTTAGGATGGTTACAGCGTCGGCAAAGGAAGGGGCTGTAAGAAGTAAGTCTTTGTTAAATCCCGCATTCGCTAAGAGCTCAGATAAGAGAAACTGATCTCCGGGATTATCCTCCACCAAAAGTATTTTTATCTTTGATTGTGACATTAGATCCTAATCTATTTTGGTTTTATAAAAATGGCATCGACTTATTCACTGAACCCTGTTGCTTTTAAGCGCTGCCAAGTATTCAATTTATTTCACTAGATGCGGCTTTGTAAGTGAACAATGCTGAAATATCCTTCAAAGAAACTCAATATGGCGGATGCCGAAAATATGTGTACTTATTACAAAAAACCCGTTTAAAATAGTGTTAACTTTTGCCAATGTACACGCTATTTGGTTATTGAAACATAAAAAGTACTGCCTTTGCCTTTTTCTGATACTGCCAAAATTTTTCCATCGTGCCTTTCTACTATTTTTTTGCAAATAGAAAGACCAATACCTGTGCCGCTGTACTCACTGTTGTTGTGCAGGCGTTGGAATATCACATACACCCTTTCTTCAAATCGGGAATCAAAACCTATCCCATTGTCTTTGGCATAACAAGCCACGCTAGCTATTTGTTGAAAGCTGTGTGCAATAGGGCTAAATGAAACAATACTGTACCTGTGTTCGTTGTCTTCTGTATATAACACATCATCTTCAATATTGAATTATGGTTGCCATTTTTTTTGTACTAGTTTGCATGAACCAAAGTTTTCCATTATAGGAAGAATTTCTTACTTATAGATGATCACGAGATCGTTCGCTCCGGCATAAAAACAGGTTTATCAAAAATGTTCAAGCCCTGCGAAATATTTGATTTGTTTTCTATACAGACTTCTTCAGAAAGCACCCATAAATTAAGAATGCTCGACATGCTGGGTGTAAAAAACCTTCCAAAACCGCTTGAATAGGGACGAGCCTTCAATTTAAAGTTCTAACAGTTATCGGCCGCAACCATTTTTAGCATTTATCTTTGCTGTATGGTTTTGTCATCAGCTCTCTTAGAAAATGCAGTGAACGAATTTGCCAAACTCCCCGGAATTGGCAAAAAAACCGCTTTGCGCCTGGTACTGCATTTGTTAAAACAAGATGCAGATGAAGTGTCTCATTTCAGCCATATTATTGCCAAAATGCGGGCAGAGATCCGCTTTTGCAGTCAATGCTATAATGTGTCTGATGGCGAACGCTGCAATATCTGCATCAACAAACTAAGGGGAAACGAAACCATTTGTGTGGTAGAAAATATCCGAGATGTAATTGCCATCGAAAGTACTCAACAGTTTAATGGATTGTACCATGTGCTGGGTGGGGCAATATCACCGTTAGATGGCATTGGACCCGACCAGCTTACCATTGATGCACTGGTGGAGCGCATCAAAAATGAATCAATCAAAGAACTTATTTTTGCCCTTAACCCTACTATACAAGGAGATACTACCATCTATTACATCGGAAGAAAACTCAAAGAAATTCCCGTAAAAATTACTACCATTGCCCGCGGTATCGCATTTGGCGGTGAGTTGGAATTTGCCGATGAAATGACCCTTGCCAAAAGCATTAGCAACCGCATTGCTGTTGAACATTATATAAATGCTCAATAGACGGGCTCACATTTTGGCATTACCGCTTACTTGCCATAAATTTGCCATCTTGTGAAGGGGCGGATTTGTTTATTGTTCAACCCCTTGGTCCAAATGATGATGAACTAATAAACGAATCGCACTTCCACATACGCTCCGAAGCCGAAAATCGTTCATAAGTCTGATCACTCCTTTGGTAACCTAAAAGGTTTCCCAACTCTTCACGAAACAACTTTATTTTTTTTCCGCTGTTAAACAGCTACACGAAATAATTTACAACGATGAACGACATTAGAGCAGCACTCAAAAACCGTATTTTAATTATTGATGGTGCCATGGGTACCATGATTCAACGATATAAACTCGAAGAAGCAGATTACCGTGGAGAGCGTTTTAAAGATTGGCATTCTGATGTGAAAGGCAACAACGACTTGCTCAGCATCACCCAGCCTCAAATCATCGAAGCCATTCACGAGCAGTATTTAGAAGCAGGTGCAGACATCATTGAAACCAATACTTTCAGCAGCACCGTAATTGCGCAGGCAGATTACGACATGCAGGCAATTGCTTATGAAATGAACTTGGCGTCGGCCCGCTGCGCACGCAACGCTGCCGATAAATACACGGCCAAAGATCCCTCTAAACAACGTTATGTGGCAGGTGCCATTGGTCCCCTCAACAAAACATTATCGCTTTCACCAGACGTAAACAACCCCGGATTTAGGGCGGTTACTTTCGATGAAGTAGCAGTGGCTTACACCGAACAAATTAAAGGGTTGGTAGAAGGAGGTGTTGATATTTTACTGATCGAAACCATTTTTGATACACTCAATGCCAAGGCGGCTATTTATGCCGTTAAAAACTATTTTCAACAAAACAATTTACCAGAACTTCCCATCATGATCAGCGGTACCATCACCGATGCCAGCGGAAGAACCCTAAGCGGCCAAACCCTACAGGCATTTTATGTGTCTGTAATGCATGCCAACCCTTTGAGTGTAGGACTAAATTGTGCACTCGGTGCCGCAGAAATGAGGCCGCATATTGAAGAGCTGAGTGAAATTGCCAAATGCTTTACCTCTGCTTATCCCAATGCTGGCTTGCCCAATGCTTTTGGCGAATACGACGAACAGCCGCATGAAACTGCACATATTATTGAAGAATGGGCAGCCAACGGATGGCTCAACATTGTAGGTGGTTGCTGCGGAACCACACCAGATCACATCAAACACATTGCAGACGAAGTGGCCAAATTTAAACCCAGGGCACTGCCTTTAGTAGAAACGGCGTAATAATACCAACAACCATTCAGCAATACATCAGCAGCTTCCAAATAAAAGGGCTGTTAGAAATAAATTAAGATGAATACAATAAAACCATACCTGCGTCTGAGTGGCTTAGAGCCACTGATCGTTCGGCCAGAAACCAATTTCATCAATGTAGGTGAGCGTACAAACGTAACCGGCAGTAAGAAATTTGCCCGACTCATTTTGGAAGGACAATACGAAGAAGCACTTTCGGTAGCTAGGCAACAGGTAGAAAACGGTGCACAGGTAATTGATGTGAACATGGATGATGCCTTGTTAGATGGGGTGAAAGCCATGACTACTTTTTTGAACCTGATGCAAGCCGAACCGGATATCGCAAAAATTCCCGTGATGATAGATTCGTCTAAATTTGAGATCATCGAAGCGGGTTTAAAATGCGTGCAGGGTAAATGCATCGTGAATTCTATCTCGATGAAAGAAGGCGAAGCCAAATTTATTGAGCAGGCCTATATCTGCAAAAGCTTTGGAGCGGCTGTAATTGTAATGGCTTTCGATGAGGTTGGTCAAGCAGATACCAAAGAAAGGAAAGTAGCCATATGCCACAGAGCATATAAAATTTTAACCGAACAGGTTGGCTTTGCACCAGAAGACATCATCTTTGATCCCAACATATTTGCCGTAGCTACAGGTATTGAAGAACACAGCAACTATGCGGTAGATTTTATTGAAGCTACCCGCGAAATAAAAAAACTGATGCCACTCACCAAAATAAGTGGTGGGGTAAGCAATGTATCTTTTTCTTTCAGAGGAAACGATCATGTGCGAGAAGCCATCCACAGTGTGTTTCTGTATTATGCAGTGGGTGCAGGAATGGACATGGGCATTGTAAATGCTGGGCAACTGGTGGTGTATGATGAAATTGAACCCAATCTGAAAAAGCTTTGCGAAGATGTATTGCTGAATCGGAACAACGACAACAATGAAGCCACAGAAAGCCTCATTCAATTTGCCGAAACAGTAAAGGCTAAAGGAAAAGAAATTATAAAAGATGAAAGTTGGCGGAACGAGGCCGTAGAAAAAAGAATGGCACACGCCCTCATCAATGGCATCACAGAGTACATTGATGCAGACACAGAAGAAGCAAGGGTAAAATACCCCAAACCCTTGGATGTAATTGAAGGGCCGCTGATGGATGGCATGAACATTGTAGGCGATCTATTTGGCGCTGGTAAAATGTTTTTACCGCAGGTAGTGAAAAGTGCGCGGGTGATGAAAAAAGCCGTAGCAGTGTTAACGCCCTTTATTGAACAAGAAAAAGAAGACCGCAAGCAGGCACACATTGCCGCTGGAACAGTAAATGAAGAAGCGGCGGGTGCCCCCAAAATTTTATTGGCTACTGTAAAAGGAGATGTGCATGATATCGGAAAAAATATTGTGGGAGTGGTATTGGGTTGTAATGGTTACGACATCATCGATTTGGGCGTAATGGTACCCGCAGAAAAGATTTTAACGGAGGCAAAAAAACACCAAGTTGATATCATTGGACTCAGTGGATTAATTACCCCTTCATTAGATGAAATGGTATACATTGGCAAAGAAATGAAGCGGCTGGGGATGGATATTCCACTGCTGATTGGAGGCGCTACTACAAGCAGAATGCATACAGCTGTAAAAATTGCACCAGAATACGACAATGGTGTAGTGCACGTTTTAGATGCCAGCCGTAGTGTAACCGTAGCGGGTAGTTTGTTGAGCAAGGAACAAAAGCCCGCATTTTTATCGGTACTTAAAAAAGATTATGATAAACTGAAAGAAGATTTCGGCAATAAGAAATCGGTAAAACAATTGTTGCGTTTTGCAGAAGCACAAAAAAATGCAGCGAATATTAATTGGGAAGGTTTTACTCCGGTAATACCAACGTTTACGGGTACACGCATTTACAAAGAACATGATCTGACTGAAATAGCTGAGTATATTGATTGGCAACCATTTTTTATTGCATGGGAATTGCATGGTAAGTTTCCGGCTATTTTAACCGATAGTGTAGTGGGTACAGAAGCCACCAAATTGTACCACGATGCACAGGCATTGCTGAAAACCATCATTGATGAAAAATGGCTCACCGCACAAGGGGTAGTTGGTTTTTGGGAAGCATCTAAGACTGCTCCCGATTCTATACATGTGCACCATGAAGGCAATTCGGTGAAACTTGAATTTTTACGGCAGCAAATGAAAAAAGCAGATGGACAGCCCAATCTTTCTTTAGCAGATTTTGTTGCACCCGCCAATCATCCTACACAAGATTATTTGGGTGCGTTCTCCGTTACTATTCAGGGAATAGAGCCGCACATTAAAAAATTTGAAGACAACCTGGATGATTACAATAAAATTATTTTACAGGCATTGGCAGATAGACTGGCAGAAGCATTTGCAGAATTGCTACACAAAAAAACCAGAACTGATTTGTGGGGTTATGTAAGCGAAGAAACGCTAACACCAGAACAACTTATTAAAGAAGAATACATGGGCATCAGGCCTGCACCAGGTTATCCAGCCTGCCCCGACCATACTGAAAAGTACAAATTGTTTGAATTGTTGGGTGGCGAAGAAGCTACTGGCATTCATCTTACAGAATCGTTGGCCATGTATCCTGCGTCTTCTGTTTGTGGATGGTATTTTGCCCATCCAGAAAGCAAGTATTTTGGTGTTGGAAAAATTGAAAAAGACCAGTTAACAGATTATACCAACCGTAAAGAAGAAACCTTGGAAGAAATGACGAGGTGGTTGAGACCGGTGTTGGAATAACAATTACTTTAAAAAATGCAAAGGGCAATATCAATTTTCTGATACGGCCCTTTTTAAAAAAGAACAAGTCACTCTAATGGTTGATTTTGTTGGTGAGAACAGCAACATAGGCGTGAAAAAAACTGGGCTTTAGTAGTCCGCACGTACGTTGATACCATCTGCATTTACTCCCGAAAGCATTCTGGATAAGATTTATAAAATATTGGCATATTATATAAATCACATTGGTATAATTAGCTGATGAGGTAGAAAGGGTTTCAGTAGCTTGACAACAATACGTTGTAAAACGATGGAGATAATTTCATAAAACAGATGCTCTTTGCTGCTGAATGCGGTGTATTGAATTCATCATTTTAAAATTTCAAAATCAGATGTACTCAAAAATATTATTTTTTTGGATGTTGATTGGCGTTGGTTTGGTTGCCAATGCCCAAGATAAAAATTTGTTTGAAAAACACTGGTTCTTCCAAAATGGCGATACCATGCCTTACCGATTGTTGCTGCCCCAAAATTATGATGCCAGCAAGCAGTATCCGCTGGTTGTTTTTTTACATGG
This sequence comes from Ferruginibacter sp., assembly GCA_044342365.1. Classification (GTDB taxonomy): domain Bacteria; phylum Bacteroidota; class Bacteroidia; order Chitinophagales; family Chitinophagaceae; genus Ferruginibacter. The sequence continues at coordinate 11,076 of JBIIPY010000083.1, forward strand.
CAGGGGCGAAAGTGGTACCGATAACGAGCAGCAATTGATACATGGGTCCAGCTTATTTTTGCGCGACAGCATCCGGAAAAATTATCCCGCAATCGTGGTGTTTCCACAATGTGCGGATGATAGCTATTGGAGCAACGTGCAGGCAACCACTGCGGGAGAGCGCAACAGCAACAGAACTTTTTTCTTTGTGCCCGACGGTCCGGCTTCTTCCGCCATGACGATGCTGCTGAGTTTAACCGATCATATCTTGTTGCAATATCCCGTGGCAAAAAATCAGGTATATGTAATGGGCTTATCAATGGGAGGTATGGGGACTTTTGAACTGGTACGAAGAAAGCCCGGTGTTTTTGCAGCGGCCATTCCTATTTGTGGAGGTGCCAATCCTGCCACAGCCAAACAGTTGCGAAAAACTACATGGTGGGTATTTCATGGGGCTAAAGATGATGTGGTATTGCCTGGGTTTTCAGAGAACATGGTGGCAGCATTAAAAAAAGCAAAGGCGAACGTGCAGTTTACATTGTACCCCAATGCCAATCACAACAGTTGGGATCCCGCATTTGCAGAACCCAATTTATTAAGATGGTTGTTTGCTCAAAAAAAATAAAGTGTTCATTCTATAATTAACGACCCATGTTAAAATTTGGTGCTTACTTTTTATTGATAACATTCCTTGTAGGTTGTGCTTCGTCTATAAAAATGAGCAGCCCGGCTTTCGCCAACAACCCAGTGGTAGCACATAGGGGAGCATTCAAAAAAAATGGATTCCCCGAAAATTCTATTTTCGCCACTGTTGGAGTTAGGTATGAACGATCTACAAACGGCCTTCACTAATGTTTGTGAAAAGAGACACAACCATCAGACGCCGTCGTTGGAGTTATCTCCAACGACATCAACCATCAGGGTGTTACCTTCTTCTCAACCCATATAATGAGTCAACATATTAAAGTGATCTACACCTGTTTCATAAAATGCTGCAGATGAATAATGATATCCTTCCGGGTACAAAGTTAAACCTGCTTCAACTGGATTGTAATGTAAATATTCCAGTTTTTCGCCGCTGTTGGAGTTAGGTATGAACAATCTACAAACGGCCTTCACTAATGTTTGTGAAAAGAGACACAACCATCAGACGCCGTCGTTGGAGTTATCTCCAACGACATCAACCTTAAGAGTGTTCCCATTCTTTCGCCGCTGTTGGAGTTAGGTATGAACAATCTACATACGGCCTTCACTAATGTTTGTGAAAAGAGCCACAACCATCACACGCCGTCGTTGGAGTTATCTCCAACGACATCAACATTAAGAGTGTTCCCTTTCTCAACCCATATAATGAGTCAGCATTT
>JBIIPY010000160.1:0-3267 GCA_044342365.1 Ferruginibacter sp.
GATAATGAGGAAACTAAAAGGTCTTCTGGATTATGTTTAGACTTGTCACCAAGAAAAGCAGGGTCTGATGATGCCAAAATATCCACTTTGTTGTCAATTGAAATAGTATGATTTCGGTCGTATGATTTATAGCTCTTTGTCCCAAGTCCTTTGTTACCTGTCCAAACTACTGTAGCTTTAAATTGATGTTCTTTTGTCATAATAGTCTATTTAAATTATTCGAGAAACTGTTTGTGATCGTTTTTTATGTTGAGCGCTAACTAGTAAATACGCGAAATACTATCTCTCTTTAATCGATTTTAAATCCTTGTAAAAGGTTACAAAAATTTTCTTTCAGTTTCTCATTTACTTTTGTTCAATATTTTACAACAGCCTGGAAAGCTGGTTGGTAAAGACATGAACCATGGCTTAGGCGACACATTCTGATGGTTGATGTTGTTGGTGAAGAACAGCAACAACAGCAACTGATGGTTGTGGCGCTGTTCTTAAGGGGATTAGTGAAAACCAAAAGCGGAAAAGAGCAATTAATTTACTTCAATTTTTTTTGTTTTTTACCTGGAGGTAAATAATTTTCACCTGTCACAACTTTTTTACCTGTTTGCTCTTCTAATTGCAGCCTCGCATCTTTTGCTATTTTGCCACCTTTTTTGCTTGCCTTAGCATTTTCTTGCAATCCCTTTGCTTCATCCGTTTCGGCAATTTGCCTAGTAGAAAGTTCTGCTAAGGCTGTAAAAATAAGTTCGGCTTCACTCATTGATGAAAATGGTGTAGTCTACATTGAACATTTGTGATACTAACTCCGGGACACCCTCCTGCAGAATTAGACGGCACCCGTGATCCTGACGGAACAGCAGCGCCAGGGAACTAGCACCCCATAGGTATTTCTCTAGTTCTTTTGGATCATGATACCAATATGTTTACACGTTGTGTTATCAAATTTTTATACTCCACTTTATTGTTGTCATTTAAAAAAGAGACATCAATGAGTTGAATGGCTTTTGGTAACCATGTGTTCAGTTTCTTGAAAACGGAGTTGATCTGTTTTTCATTCAGTTTTAAAGCCTCCCCAAACCGGTTAAAATACCCTTTGCTAAAATTCATTTTTTTCCCTCCAAGCATCAAGGCCATATCTTCTTTATCTTTTGGTAGAATTATTTTTACATTGAAAAGATCATAAGCAGGGGATAAGGTCCAGCCATGATCCCATAGCCGCATCGAAAAGTTTTTCAGGTGCATATCGTTATTGCCAATGATGTAGTTAAAAAGGGTCAATTCAAAAAATCGCAACTTATCCAATAAAGTATTAGCCGACAATTCACCAATGGTTTTTCCAATCGTTTCCATTGTGCCCTTGTATTTGTCTTCCAATTCAAGAATTTGCAGGAAGTCAATCATGTGATTTTTTGATCCGTCGGGGTTCCTATCCATTCGCTTGGTGATGTAACACAATTCACCAGAAGCTAAGCGAATCATATTTACTGGCACAATGTCTATTTTAAATAATGCAGCTAACTTCATGGAAAGATGTTCGTTCTCCGGCATCTGGGGGTATTGTGCATTTTGAGGTTTCAAAATATAATTTCCTTCCAATGCATCCATAATGGTTAAGCGACCTTGATGTCCATTTTCCAATTCTTTTTTAATCCATCCTAATGATAATTTGGGCTGAACACCCGGAACTGTTATAGATAACGCTGCGGCTTCTTTTGCTAATTTTTCCATTTCAGATAATTGATAAGGTAAAGCTGGAGCATATTTGGTTCCATAAAATGCTTTGATACACTTAGGGTGATAATCACCTTCATGGATGTCATCCAACTCCTTATAACAGTACAAACATTTACGCATTAGCCGGTTCATTAAAAGGGTGAATACTTACAGCTCCAATTGTATTTTTACAACATGCAAGCAGGAGCCCCATGCGATCATTCTTGTTAATTTTCCAGCTTTCTGCTGCAATATTTAGCAGCCAGCCCTCAGGAATAAGCCCATCAAAAAAAGGGAATAATCTTTTACTTCTATAGGGTTGTGAAGAAACCGGCATTTGAAAAGTGATGAATTGATGAGGATATTTCAGCATATACTTTTCATCATACACATATACATATTCTCCATTATCATCCTCGGTTAAAATACCGGCTGGTTCATTGTTGTATTTAACTAATCCTTGTCGCATCTTTCTCGTTTGTTGGAACAAAAACATGGCCAAACATGCTCAATACCTGATTTACTTTTAATAGGCTAAGATTTTCTTTGCCTTGTTCAATTTTTCTAACTACCGTAAGAGCCACTCCGGCTTTCTCAGCAAACTCTTCCTGGGTTAATCCTAATTGTTTGCGTTTGCTTTTTACAAATTCTGATAATCGCTTCATTTTATACGTATTTGCATACAAAAGTACTAAATAATCTAATATTATATGTATTTGCGTATAGCGTTATAAATATTTCTAAATTTATATGCTTTTAGATACAATTAGATAAAATCGATTTAAATTTCTCCTCCGCCTTTAAACGCTCCACTAGTAAGTGATCGGCTTCAGCCGGCCACTTGTGTCTACTGATTCAGCCCGACTATGTCTGGGTTTCAGAAAAACATTATAATACTCCCCAAGATGTACATTTTAAACTTGTATCATTTTATATAATTAGTCAAAGACGACAATGATGTTCTACATCAATTATATATTTTTAATACCTACATTATTCAAAACCATTTCCTGAAAATTTAAAAAAACTACTATGGACAACACCCCGGTTACGCCTTTAAAACACGAAGATTATTTGCCTTGTAAATTTTACGAAGGCACATCAGCTTCTGAAGACGGTATTTATAAATTTACCGAAGAAGGAAAGTATTTCTTTTCGTTTATGGATAATGGCGCTGTCATTTTGCGCAGCGAAGGATACGGCAGCGAAGCTGGACGTGAGAATGGCATTGCCTCAGTTTTGAAAAATATAGAAACCGAAGCCCAATACAAAGTCATTCAGTCGGAAGATGGGAATTGGGTTGTTGCTTTATTCGCACTCAACCACCAGGAAATTGCTCGCAGTTGTTCCTTCGCAACCGAGTCGGAGGTACTAGAATTGTTACCCGAAGCAAGAGCAAAAGCCAAAGCGGCATTACTACTAAAAGCCAATGAGCAATTGGCAAAATCAAGCGAGAATTTAGAAGATGATTATCTGGTTTGTGGTGAATATGAAGAAAGAATAAGTGAACACGCTGCAGACCATAAAAATTTTATTACATTTCTACACCCCGCTACCAAC
>JBIIPY010000018.1:0-38483 GCA_044342365.1 Ferruginibacter sp.
CCTTCATTCACCTGATGGAAGAACTCTATCGATGTGCCAGCAATGACAATAAAGAAGTATTGCTGTACTTGGATCCCATGCATCAAATACACAACAATGAAAATGATTATGCCTGGCAGCCCACAGGATGCAAAGGCACTAAAAAGGTTCAGGCAAACACAGGAAGAAGGCGCCTCAACATTATTGGCGCCATTAATCCTGTAAGCTTTGAACCCACCATCATGCTGACAGAAGAAAATTGTTGTGCAGAAGTAATTGAAACGTTTCTGGAAGAAGTAAAAAAACAATATAACGATGCCACTACCATTTGCATCATTTTAGATAATGCAAGATACCAGCGAAGCTACGTTGTGCAGCAAAAAGCAAAGGAGCTGGACATCAGTCTGCTTTATTTGCCGCCATACAGCCCAAACTTAAATCTGATTGAAAGGCTATGGCGGTACTTCAAAAAGAAAGTAATGAAGAATAAATATTATGACACCTATGCCTGTTTCGAAAAAGCAGTAGAAACCTTCTTTCAGACATTTAGTGAAAGGGTTGCAGATGTGAAGCCTTTTTTAAATTTTAAATTCGGAATTATTAAAAGCAACTTAGTATAACAGGCCAAATCGGATTTTAAAAGTGCACAGTTCTTCCAAATTTCAGCCTGATGGGCATAACAGTTAAAGGATATGCGTCGGCATCAAAAACAGATGCTGATCTTTGCAACTGCGCATTATCAAAAAGCAATTTTATTGGTCTGGTGAAGAACCTTTGGGCTTCTGTATAGGTTTGTAATAAAACAGTAAAAACACAAACAACCAGGCAAAAGGTACCACGGGAACCTTATATCTGATGAGTGTGCCAAAGTTAAAGGTAGTGAGCCCTATGATGATGCCCAACACAATGGCGTAGTACATGGACAGACGGGCAAAAAAGTCTTCTCTGATTAAGATGAGCAGGTATTTACCGTTTTTGATAAATGCCCATATCGTAAATGCCAATATTAAAAAAGACTCCAACGCACTAAAGAATACAATCGGCTTTTTTACCTCCCACAAATGCGGCCTGAAGTACGTGGTGTATATGCCTAAAGGCATCTTTTTGAGCAAGCCCTGTAAGGTGGTTTCAATTTCCCCGATTTCGAAAGACGATGTTTCTCCAAAATCACTGTTGTAGTGCTGCTGAAAAAAATTAGAAGCATCCACAAACGTCAGCACATAGGGGTCAAAAAAGTCGAGGCGATTGTAGGACAACAACGACAGCCCTGCTAAAAATAGCAATATCAATGCGCGTGTAATTAGGGAATGGCGAAACATAACGCCCACGAACTGAAAAAACAGAAGGAGAAATATGGCTATTAAAAACGCATAAAGTACATACGATTTTACAATAAAAATTAGGTAGACATTCAACAATAAATAAAAGCAGTGGAGAGCAGTATTTTTTGAATTTACAATTTGTTGAAAATTGAAAAAAGCAAATCCTATGAAAGAAAGGCAGAGGGTTTCTTTAAAAATAGACGTAGAATAAAGCAACAACGTTGGCATAAACAGGATGCATAAGGCCACCACTTTTTTTAGATGGGGGTAACGTTTTAGAACAACCAAGTATAATTTTACCTGAGCTATGGTTGAAAACAGCCCAAAAAAGAAATTAACGAGGAGGTATTTTCCCAATGCTGGGTAATAGAGTATGGCGCAAAATTTAGATACAAGAAAGCTGGACTCTGCGCCTGAACCATTGTAAGTTTTTATCAGATCATTATCTACACTAATCTGATTTTGATAGTATTCTAATGGGATAAACAGGTATCTAATGTTCGTGAAATCACGTTTAATGAGTTGAATCATGTTTTGGCCTTCAAGGTAATAAAAGATGGCGTCGCCTTCCTTCCAGTAATAAATGGTGAGTAAGCTCATTAATACACCAGATAACACCTTCAACAAAAAAAATATTTTGAACATCTGGTAAAAAGACTTGCTCTTGTCTTTAAAAATAAAAATGCGCATTACTGCATAAGCTAGCAGAGAAAAAAGTAGCAATATAAAAAAGTCGGAGTCAGATATTAAACTGTTTAGGTTAACCATACATTGTTTTATGGAATGGGTTTTCAGAAAACCCTGCCAGCTTACCCTTGCCTCAGGTGAGCGATATTAAATAAAATAATTTTGCCTTAAAGGTATTATTAATAACAACGCCGAAAAAATTAAGATTGTGTTAGGGAACCTTATTCAGTATGCTTCTTAGCTTTGGCAAAAAGGATCCTTTTTGATAACTGAAAATATACCTGATAGTATTGATTTTTGATGCATCTTGCAGCAGATTACTATTTTTGCTATTTGATATTTATATTTATTTAATGAACACAATACTTATTACAGGCGGCGCAGGATTTATAGGGTCACATTTGACCCGCCTTTTTGTAACAAAATACCCGCATTACAAAATCGTGAACCTCGATGCGCTGACCTATGCTGGTAACCTCAACAATTTAAAAGACATTGAATCAGCGCTCAATTATACCTTTGTAAAAGGCGATATCACCGATATGCAATTGGTACAACAACTTTTTGCAGAACACCAGTTTACAGGCGTACTGCACTGCGCTGCAGAAAGCCATGTTGACCGTTCTATAACAGATCCACTGGCTTTTGTGAGAACCAATGTGTTAGGAACTTCTACCTTGTTGTTGGCGGCCAAAGAGAGTTGGAAGGCCGACTTTAGCAACAAATTATTTTACCACATTTCTACCGACGAAGTATATGGGTCGTTGGGCGAAACGGGTTTCTTCTACGAAAATACGGCGTACGATCCTAGAAGTCCATACTCGGCTTCAAAGGCTTCTTCCGATCATTTTGTTCGGGCCTTTTACCACACCTACCAGCTACCAATTAAAATTTCTAATTGCAGCAACAACTACGGACCTTATCATTTTCCGGAGAAATTGATTCCATTAAGCATCCACAATATCATACATCAAAAGCCATTGCCCATTTATGGTAAAGGCGAAAATGTGAGAGACTGGTTGTTTGTTGAAGACCACGCCAGGGCCATTGATACCATTTATCATCATGGAAAAATTGGCGAGACTTATAATATAGGTGGTCACAACGAGTGGACGAACATCGACCTTATCAAAGAACTTTGCAGGCAAATGGATGGTAAACTCGGAAGAGAAGCAGGGAGCTCCGAAAAGTTGATCAGTTTTGTGAAAGATCGTGCCGGTCATGATTTGCGTTATGCAATAGACGCCACCAAACTTAAAGAGGAATTGGGTTGGGTGCCATCGCTACAATTTGAAGAAGGACTTTCGAAAACCATCGACTGGTACCTTAATAATCCAGATTGGTTGAATGATGTGGTAAGTGGAAATTATGCAGCATATTATGAGGAGCAGTATGGAGGTTAGGAGGGTTGAGGAGAGTTGAGAGGGTCTTTTTAGAAGTAAACAAATTTTCTATGTATCAATACGCTTTTGAAAAATTAGATGTGTGGCAAAAAGCAAAAATATTAACGACTTTAGTTTATAAAATCGTTAAAAAATATCCCAATGAGGAAAGGTTTATTCTTATATCTCAAAGTGTTAGATCAGCGTCTTCCATTACAGCAAATATTGCGGAGGGTAGCGCAAGAATAACTGCAAAAGATCAAGCACATTTTTACACTATAGCGTATTCATCTACAGTAGAATTATTAAATCACATTATTATTGCTAAAGAATTAAATTATATTACTAATGAAGATTATTTAGAAAGTAGGGAAAAGATTGAACAAGTAACTTATGGCATCAATAATTTGAGAAAAGGTACACTTGCTCAACGATCTCAACCATCTCAACGATCTCAACGATCTCAACCATTTCAACCATCTCAATCATCTCAACCATCTCAACGATCTCAACCATCTCAACCATCACAACCATCTCAACCATCACAACCATCTCAACCATCTCAACCCATATGAAAGGAATAATCCTAGCAGGCGGTTCTGGCACAAGGCTTTACCCAATAACAATGGGAATAAGCAAACAATTGATGCCTATTTATGATAAACCAATGATTTATTATCCGCTTAGTACGCTGATGTTGGCTGGCATTAAAGATATTCTTATCATCACTACACCTGATGACCAGGCGCAGTTTATGCGTTTATTGGGCAACGGTAGTAAATGGGGTTGCAACATCCAATATGCCAAACAAGAAGTGCCTAACGGCTTGGCACAGGCATTTGTAATTGGAGAATCTTTTATTGGTGTCGACAGCGTTGCATTGGTATTGGGCGATAATATTTTTTATGGCAGTGGTTTCAGTAAGTTATTGCAACAATCGGCCAATCCTCAGGGAGCGGTAATTTTTGCATATCCTGTAAGCGATCCGGAAAGATATGGTGTGGTAGAATTTGATGCCGATTACAAGGCGTTGAGCCTCGAAGAAAAACCGCTTCAACCAAAAAGTAACTATGCTGTTCCCGGCTTGTACTTTTACGACAACTCCGTGGTACAAATTGCAAAAGATTTGAAACCTAGCGCCAGAGGTGAGTATGAAATAACCGACGTAAATAAAATATATTTAGAACAACAGCAATTACAGGTAGCTGTTTTAGACCGAGGCTTTGCATGGCTCGATACAGGAACTTTTGATTCATTGAGCGATGCCAGCGAATATGTAAGAGTGATTGAAAAAAGGCAAGGTTTAAAAATTGGTTGCCCAGAGGAAATTGCGTGGAGAATGGGCTTCATCACAAAAGAGCAATTAGAAACGTTGGCAGAAGGATTAAAGAAAAGTGGATATGGGGAGTATTTGTATAGTATATCTTAAATTCAGATGTTGATTTAATAATTGTTAAAAACCATTGTAACTCATATCAGCATACCAATAAAAATATTAAAAGACTGAATACCACTAGCATTTTGATGTTGAGTGGTAAAGTTCTTTGAAATTCTTATCTGTATTGGATTCTAGCGATTTTATAATCTACAACGATTTGAATTTATCGAGTTTTTAGCTTAATATAATGTCGTGATATTCAATTAATATGAATTAAGGCGCCTATTTATACCGATTGGACTAAATTGTTTGTCCAATCGGTATTAGCAGATCAATCAATTATAATTTTAGGTTTTTTCCATCAATGAATTACCCACTTAAAATCAGAAGAATAAAATTTTACGATCATCAACAAGTTCGAGTATTCATTTTTCTGACAAATAATTTAGAGATAGATGCAAACGAAGTAGCAAAACTTTATACACATCGATGAACGATTGAACTGTTCTTTAAATGGATAAAAAAAACCTAAAGGTTAAAACATTTTAGGGCACTAGTGAGGATACAAATTTGGATAGAGATATCTGCTTACATAATAGTAGACATCGCAAAAAAAATTGAATCTTAAACAATCTTTTTATGACATACTTCAAGATATTAGTGTTTCTATCTTTGACAAAACACCCATTAATGAACTTTTCGAAAATAAAATACAGCAGAATTTCAAAGAACTAAATCCTAATCAATTGAATATCTTCAAGTAATATCAAAACACTATTGACAAAAAGGGTCGTTTAAAAAAGAAGAAATCCGAGCAGAGCATTCGACTTTTATTCATTAGACCATGTTTTCGAGTCGTTTATTACCTTATATAAAAAAGTATTGGAAGCCAGCCAATGATTTTACCCCAAATGCATATTTATGGTAAAATCGAAGCTGGCGATCGGTCATTTTTTTTTCTGGCATTCGAATAATACAGGTGAAAAAGTAAGACATAAACCGGAAACAATATTATGTCTGGAAAGTCCATTGAACATTAAAGGCAGTCGTTTTGTGAGTAATCGTAATGCCCGATACACACAAACTTATCGTAAAAAATCATTTTTTATCCAATTATAAACATTTATTTTGCCCTGATTAAAATTTCTAATTCAATGTGTGGAATAGCGGGAGCTGTAAACTTCAAAATACCTCATCAGCAAGTAAACAACGCTATGCTTCACAGAGGTCCCGATGAACAAAATGGATTCATCTGCCACAATGTTGATTTTTACCATCTTCGACTTTCTATATTGGATATCTCTGGAGGTAAACAACCCATGGTTTTAGCAGATCGGTTTACGATTATTTTCAACGGTCAAATTTACAACCACAGCGATCTCAGGAAAAAATACGATCTGAAAGGGAACACGCACTCCGATACAGAAACGCTTTTGTTGCTGTACCAAAAATTAGGCGAAGCTATGCTGCCCGAATTGGAAGGCATGTTTGCCTTTGCTATTTACGACGAGCAAAACAAACAACTTTTTATAGCAAGAGACCGTGCTGGTAAAAAACCCCTGTATTATTATAAAGACGAACACAAATTGGTTTTTGCAAGTGAGCTTAATTGTTTAAAAGCATTGCTGCCACTTCAAATGAACCCCGCCCATTTTTATAGTTACCTCAGGAGTGGCACTTTTTACGGGGAACAAACACCCTACCAGCAAGTAACCGAAATGCCTGCAGGATCTTCTATAATGATTGATTGTACCAACCTGCGCACTACCACTCATAAGTGGTGGAACATTCATACATTTTACCTGCAACAAAATCCCGACGATGAAAACACTGCACTCGAAAAGGTAGAACATTACCTGCAGCAAAGTGTGAAAAGAAGATTAGAATCGAGTGATATAGAAGTAGGTTGTTTTTTAAGCGGCGGTATCGACAGTGGCCTGGTAACCGCCATGGCCAGCAAATACCACACTAACTTAAAAACATTTACTGTTTCATTTGAAGGAGAATACGACGAAGCTCCACTGGCAAAACTAGTAGCTGAGAAATACAGCACTAACCATACCCAAATAAACATTGCCTTTAACGATTTAAAAAATGATCTGGAGAAAATAATGACCAACTACGGCGAACCCTTTTTTGATAGTTCTGCCATCCCTAGCTATTATGTGAGTAAGGAAGCCAAAAAATATGTAACTGTCATTTTAAATGGAGATGGTGCTGATGAATTGTTTGGAGGCTATAGGAGATATGTGCCATTTGCCCGATACGATTTTTTTAAAACAAATAATCTAGTTCGGGCTGCAGCAAAAATGATGCATGGCATACTCCCTATGCCCAATCAGAAAAAAAGTAAGTACAATTATCTATATCGTTTAACTGACCTCGCTGCCAAAAATAGCCTCGAAGTATATCTCGCTGCCGGCGTTGATATTTTTGAAGGGTATGAGCAACAAATTATTCATCAAAATCATGATGGACTGGCTCAGATGCGGAGCGATTTTGAAAAACTGGCATCATCTGATATGAGCGGGTTAAAAAAGATAATGGCCATGGATTTTAACGGGAATTTGTTTTGCGATTTACTGGTGAAGATGGACATCGCCAACATGGCTCATTCATTAGAAGGTCGCAGCCCTTTTTTGTGCAAAGAGCTTATGGAATATGCACCAGGTATAAACGATTCGCTTAAAATTAATGGTACCAGCACCAAATACCTGTTGCGTACAATGGCTAAAAAATACCTTCCTGCCCAACTCATTCACCAGCCCAAAAGAGGATTTGAAATACCCCTTAAAAATTGGGTAGAAAACGATCTTCAATTTATAGTGCAGGATTATGTAGGCGCACCTTCTGCACTAAGTCGGCAAATGCTACAAAAAGATTTTCTGGATGGCCTGCTTTCAAACACTATCAAAATACCTGCAGAAAAAAGAGCGAAGATGCTCTGGACATTGCTGAGTATGGAAATTTGGTATAAAAAAACTTACCTGCAATAAATTTGATATGGGAAAAAACATAGTTATCATAGAAAACCATATTATTTCTACCAACACTGTAAGGCAAAACCTTACACAGGAGTTGATAGCACAGGGTTATCATGTAACAATTTTATCTACCGGCTCCGAAAAAGAATTGGCTTTTGCCAGGCGTAAAGGGTTTAATGTGGTTGATGTAGGAACCAGTAATACAAAGCTGCTTGATGTACTGAGGTATGCACGAAATTTATACAGGGCTATCAAAGCCGCAAATGCAGATGTGTGCCTCACTTTTACCATCAGGCCTGCTATTTGGGGAAACATTGTTACAAGGCTGTTGCGCATACCCACCATTACCAACATCACTGGCATCGGTCCACTTGCAGAAAGCAACTCTTTCATTTATAAAATAGCTAGAACGCTATACGGATTCGCACTTAAAAAAACCGCCCTGGTATTTTTTCAAAACAAAGATGACCTCCGCGTTTTTCTTTCTTTAAATTTTGTGCAGCCACATCAAACTCAAATTATACCAGGATCGGGAGTTGACTACGAATATTTTAAACCCATTCCACAAACTGGAAAAGAAGAGGGGTTCATTTTTTTATTTATCGGCCGCCTCATAAAAGACAAAGGAATATTAGAATACGTAGAAGCCGCTAAAAGCTTAAAGGAAGATTATCCTCAAATGAGCTGCAAAATTTTGGGACCTTATTACTCTCAAAATTTGAAAGAAAACACCATCACCGAAAAACAAATCGTTCAATGGTTAGACGACGGTATCGTAAACCATTTGGGCGCAGCCGATGATGTTCGTCCCTTTATAGCAGAAGCAGATTGTATTGTACTTCCATCTTACAGAGAAGGAATGAGTAATGTGTTGCTAGAAGCAGGAAGTATGCAAAAACCCTGTATTGCATCTGATACCACAGGCTGCAATGACATCATCGTCGATCATTACAATGGCTTCTTGTGCAAGGTAAAAAATGCCACTGATTTGGCACTTAAAATGCAGCAAATGATGAGCCTTACAGAAGAACAAAGAACACAAATGGGCATCCATGCCAGAGAAAGGGTAATTCAAAAATTTGCTAAAAAAATAGTTGTAGACGCTTACCTGAAGGCCATATCTACATTGTTGTAAGTTTTCAAAAAATAAACCATTTCAGCTTCTTTTTTCGCAAAACTTAAACAATTTCATCCATTGCTTGTATTTGTAGTTGTAATATTATCTACATGAACTCATTTACGATTAAAGACCTTTCAAACCTCTCTGGTATTAAAGCACATACCCTGCGGATATGGGAACAACGGTATAGCTTTCTGAAGCCTAACCGTACTTTTACCAACATTCGGTATTATACCAACGAGGAATTAAAAACCGTCCTCAACATTGCATTGCTTAACAAGTATGGCTTTAAAATCTCTCACATCGATAAGATGGCAGAGCATGAAATTAAAGACAAAATTGTTTCCCTCAACCAGCTGCAGGCTCAGCAGGAGCGCATTGTAAATGAACTCATCCAGCAGATGATAGATCTGGATATTGAGTCTTTCGAAAAAACACTCAATGCTTACATCGTTGCCAAAGGCATTGAGCGAACCATCACACAAATCATTTTTTCTTTTTTAGAAAAAATTGGTATCCTTTGGCTTACCAACCACATCAATCCTGCACAGGAACACCTCGTAATCAATATTATTCGTCAAAAACTAATCAGTGGCATAGAGGCTGTGCAAACACCCTTGAAATCAGAGAAAAAAATGTTGCTCTTTTTGCCTGAAGGCGAATACCATGAACTCGGTTTGTTGTTCATGTATTACCTACTCAAAAACAGAGGCATTTATGTAATTTATTTGGGCGCCAATGTACCTCTAAAAGATGTTGAATATGTGGTAGGTTACAAGAAACCAGACTATCTGTATAGCCACCTCACTACGGTTGGACAAAACTTTAACTTTGATAAATTCTTGAACAACGTTACCAGCAGATTCAAGGACGTTCCAATTGTTTTTTCCGGACAACTCACCAACACATACGAGAAAAAGATTCACCCACCCGTGGTGTTCAAAAAATCTTTTGCGGAGGTAATGGACTTTATATCAGCACTTTAGTTTCACATCTTTCATTATTTTCTGAAAATTAGCCCCCTTTTTTACAAAAGGGTTTTTTTTAACCAAAACTACTGTTTAACTTTACGGTATTAAAAATTAAACAAAATGGCTAATACAGATTTCAACGAAATGTTATTGAACAATGCGGATTACTTGAAGCCTTTTGCTTTTACACTAACCCGTGACAATGAAACTGCCAAAGACTTAATGCAGGAAACCCTGTTTAGAGCACTAGCAAACAAAGAGAAATACAATGTTGGTACCAACATCAAAGCCTGGATGTACACCATCATGCGCAATATTTTTATAAACGACTATCGCAAAAAGTCGCGCCAGAACACTATGTTTGATAGTACGCCCAACGATTTTTTGCTGAACCATAATCAAACAGCCGTAGCCAATGCGGCAGAAGTAAGTTTGAAACTAAAAGATATACAGGCTGCTATTCATGATTTGCCAGAAATTTTTAAGCACCCATTCGTGCTTTATTTTGAAGGTTACAAATACAATGAAATAGCTACTTTGCTTAACGAGCCTCTTGGTACCATTAAAAGTAGAATCCACTTTGCCAGAAAATTGCTGAAAGAGCAGATGAGTAGGTATTAATTTTTTGTAGTTTTATTTCCAATTATCTTATTTTAGTCAAGTGAAAAAAGCGGTCATCATTGGTAGCGGCTTCGCAGGTATGTCTGCGGCCAGTTTTATGGCAAAAAACGGATGGGAAGTAACTGTACTCGAAAAACACAACGTGCCTGGTGGCAGAGCCCGACAATTTTCTGAAGACGGATTTACTTTCGATATGGGGCCTAGTTGGTACTGGATGCCCGATGTTTTTGAAAGATATTTTAATTGTTTCGGCAAAAAAGTATCAGACTATTATATACTCCACAGGTTAGACCCATCCTACAGGGTTTATTGGGAAGATGGCGCCATGAACATCCCCGCCAACTACAACGAATTGCGTAATCTTTTTGAATCGCTGGAAACAGGTGCAGCCGCACAGCTGGATCAGTTTATGAAAGAAGCAGCCTTCAAATATGAAGTAGGCATCCATAAGTTGGTTCATAAGCCAGGTAGGTCGTTGGTTGAATTTGCAGATATCGACTTGGTGAAAGGTGTACTAAAGCTCGATGTATTTACCTCTATGAAAAAACATGTAGGTAAATTCTTCAAACACCCACAACTACGGCAACTCATGGAGTTTCCTGTGTTGTTTCTTGGCGCACTTCCCGATCACATTCCCGCACTGTACAGTCTGATGAATTATGCCGATATTAAACTGGGTACCTGGTATCCCCAAGGCGGGATGTTTAAAATAGTGGAGGGCATGCACAGCCTCGCACAAGAACTGGGCGTTGTGTTTCTTTTTAACAGAGAAGCAATAGCCATAAATGTTGAAAACGGCAAGGCTACATCGGTAAGTACCAAA
The DNA here is from genome assembly GCA_044342365.1 of Ferruginibacter sp. Taxonomy (GTDB): domain Bacteria; phylum Bacteroidota; class Bacteroidia; order Chitinophagales; family Chitinophagaceae; genus Ferruginibacter. The sequence goes on from JBIIPY010000018.1 coordinate 11,268, forward strand.
CATATTTTAGAAAACGGAGAGGAATTGATAGAAAAATTTGAGGCAGACGTGGTCATTGGTGGAGCGGATTACCATTTTATTGAAACGGCCCTTTTATCCCCCAATTACAGGACCTACAACGAAGAATATTGGAACAAAAGAGTAATGGCTCCATCTAGTTTATTATATTACATCGGATTAAACAAGAAACTAGACAACATTTTGCATCATTCGTTGTTTTTTGATGTAGATTTTGGATTACATGGAGATGAGATTTACAAGGATCCCAAGTGGCCTTCAGCACCATTGTTTTATGTAAGCGCTACATCTGTTTCTGATGATACAGTGGCACCAGCAAACGGGGAAAACTTATTCTTTTTGATTCCTGTTGCAGCAGGATTGGAGGGAGATACGGAAGCGTTGAGACAAAAATATTTTGACCAAATTGCGACCCGTTTTGAAGCCATCACAGGACAAACCATCAGGGATGCTATTGTCTACCAGCGATCTTATGCAGTGAGTGATTTTGTGAGTGATTACAATGCTTTTAAAGGAAATGCTTATGGCCTTGCCAATACATTGTTGCAAACAGCCATTCTAAAACCATCCCTTAAAAGCAAAAGAGTGAGTAACCTGTATTATACAGGCCAACTGACGGTGCCTGGTCCGGGTGTTCCTCCTTCGCTCATTAGCGGGGAAGTAGTATGTAAAGAAATTTTAAAAGATTTTAAGAAATAAATTGTTCATTCATGATGCATCTCTTTCACACTGTTAGTCAGGAGTGCAGCAAACTCACCACAGAAAGATACAGTACATCTTTCAGCAGTGCTATAAAATTATTGCATCAATCTATTCGTACACCCATATACAACATCTATGGGTTTGTTCGTTTTGCCGACGAAATCGTAGACACTTTTCATGAATTCGAAAAAGAAGATCTGTTGGCTAGGTTCAAAGCAGAAACCTATCGGGCCATTGAAGAAAAAATAAGCCTCAATCCTATTTTACAAAGCTTTCAATTAACAGTGAACGAGTACAACATCGATCATGCACTCATTGAATCATTTTTTGTAAGCATGGAAATGGATCTCGACAAAACGAAGTACGATGACATTGGTTACGAAGAGTACATTTATGGAAGTGCTGAAGTAGTAGGCCTGATGTGCTTGTATGTATTTTGTGACGGCGATCAAAAAGCGTATGAAAACTTAAGGCCATCCGCCCAATCGTTGGGGGCCGCTTTTCAAAAAGTAAATTTTTTGAGAGACCTGAAGGCAGACTACGAGCAACTAAACAGAACTTATTTTCCTGAAGTAGACTTTAGCAATTTCACTGCCTCCATGAAAGAACAAATAGAGCAGGATATTGCTGCAGATTTTACAGCAGCTTACGAAGGCATTTTACAATTACCAGAGAAAGCCCGCTTTGGGGTATATGTTGCATACAAATATTATTTATCGTTGTTTAAGAAAATAAAGAAATCACAACCATCTCTTCTGTTGAACAATAGAATTCGTATCCCAAATTATTCAAAGGCATTCATTCTAATGCGTGCAGGTGTAAGAAGTCAGTTCAATATTTTATAAATCGCTATTCATTGGAACAGGTTATATTAGTAAATCCCCAAGATGAACCCATCGGCGTGATGGAAAAAATGGAAGCTCACCAAAAAGGTTTGCTGCATCGTGCTTTCAGCGTTTTTGTTTTCAATAAAAAAGGAGAAATGCTCTTACAGCAACGAGCCAAAAAAAAATACCACAGTGGTGGTTTATGGACGAACACCTGCTGCAGCCACCCCGCACCTGGTGAATCTACAGAGGCTGCCGCTGTTCGCAGGTTACAGGAAGAAATGGGTTTTCAAACTCCCTTAAAGGAAAGTTTTTCATTTATGTACAAAACAACATTCGATAATGGTTTAATCGAACATGAAATAGACCATGTTTTTATTGGTGAATATGAAGATGTAATTGAACCAAACACAGCAGAAGTGGAGCGTTTCGAATACCGTACCATGGATAGTATCAGGGATGCCATTCAACATACTCCGCATTTGTATACTTCCTGGTTTATAATTGCATTTCCTGTTCTAGAAACTTATCTTGTATCAAGGTCCAACAAGTAATTAATATGCAACCAAAAAAAGTCATCGTAATAGGTAGTGGGGTAGCAGGAATGGCAGTTGCTATCAGACTTGCTGTGAAAGGCTTTGAGGTGAAAGTATTTGAAATGAACGATTATCCAGGCGGTAAATTATCGATGTTCGAAAAAGATGGATTCAGGTTTGATGCAGGCCCATCGCTATTTACCCAGCCACAAAATATTGAAGAACTTTTTGAAGTAGCAGGAGAGCCAATAGCCGATTACTTCGAATACAAGGCGGTAGATGTTGCCTGCAATTATTTTTTTGAATCGGGCAAAAGGGTGAAAGCGTACACCAATTCAACGGCCTTCTCTGAAGAGCTGGTTCAACAAACCGGTGAGTCCCCCACAGCCGTAAGCAGTTATCTTCAGGAATCAGAAAAAATATTTGACAATATTGGTACTGTTTTTCTCAATCATTCTTTACACAAAAGAAGTACATGGTTACACAAAAGGGTTATTACTGCATTTAAAACAGTAAAACTTCCCTACGTCTTTAAGAGTTTGCACAAATACAATGAAGATCATTTTTCTTCACCAGAAGCAGTACAGATTTTCAACAGGTATGCCACCTACAATGGCAGTAACCCCTACAAGGCGCCTTCTATGTTGAGTTTGATTCCTCATCTTGAAATGAACCAGGGTACGTTTTATCCAAAAGGAGGTATGATCAGCATTACAAATGCCCTGTATCAACTGGCATTAAAAAAGGGGGTTGAATTTAATTTTAATACACCCGTGCAACGGATCATTCACAGCGAAAATAAAACACAAGGGGTAGTTGCTAACCATACCAATGTGTATGCCGATGTGGTGGTGAGCAATGCAGATATTTATTTTACCTATAAAAACCTGCTGAATCATTCTGTGAAAGCCCGAAAGGTATTGAAGCAGGAGCGCAGTAGCAGCGCCTTGATATTTTATTGGGGCATCAACAAAACATTCCCGCAGCTAGGCCTGCATAATATCTTTTTCACTAATAATTACAAAGCGGAATTCGACCATATCTTTAATAAAAAAGAGCTGTTTACCGACCCTACTGTTTACATCAACATCACCAGCAAAGAAGAAGCAGAGCATGCGCCGGCAGGCGCCGAAAATTGGTTTGTGATGGTGAATGTGCCGGCCAACACCGGCCAAAATTGGGAGGCTTTAAAAGTACAAGCCCGCAAACAAATTCTAGAAAAATTAGGTAGATTGTTGAGTACTGATGTTGAATCGCTTATTGCATCTGAAACGGTGTTGGACCCTATTACCATCGAAGAAAAAACGGGAAGTTATATGGGATCTTTGTACGGCACTAGCTCTAACAGCAAGATGGCGGCCTTTTTTAGAGCACCAAACTTTACAGGGTATATTAAAAATCTTTATTTCTGCGGAGGAAGTGTACATCCTGGTGGCGGAATTCCTCTTTGTTTAAAAAGCGCACAGATCACCGCGGGAATTATAGACAAAGATTTTATTCAAAAAAAGGAGTTCGCGCATTGAAAAACTATTCGAAATACCAAATAGCTACCGCCATTGCAATGTTGTTTCATACCATTGGGCTGTTCGGTATCATTTTTTTTAGGTCAACAGATTTTGTGCTCACTACGCCGCTCAACCTACTGTTGATGGCAGGGTTACTGTTCTATACACATGAAAATAAAAACATCGCTTTTATTTCCTTCTTTGTTGTTTGTGTAGTTGTGGGAATCATAGTTGAAATAATTGGTACTTCTACAGGCCTCTTGTTTGGTAATTATCGATATGGCACTGTGCTGGGCCCAGCCATCAAAGATGTTCCCTACATCATCGGCATCAATTGGTTTATTATGATGTACTGTTGTGGGGTTACCGTAAACAGATTGCTTAACAAACTAATGGAGAAACTTACGGCCAATTCATCCCGTACTGCAAAAGAAGTACAGGTAATATCTGTGGTGGTAGATGGAGCTTTGTTAGCGGTGTTGTTTGATTGGTTGATGGAGCCTGTGGCAGTAAAATTGGGCTATTGGACATGGCTGGGAGATGGATCTATCCCCTTGTACAATTATACCTGCTGGTTCGTCATTAGCTTGATACTGTTACTATTATTCAAATTGCTGCCATTTAGAAAGTCCAACAAATTCGCCGTAAATTTGTTACTCATTCAATCAATGTTTTTTTTAATTCTCAGAACTTTTTTATGAACTGGTTCCTACTTATTTTCGTCACAATCATAACATTTCTTCTGATGGAAGGAATTACTTGGGCAACCCATCGGTTTGTAATGCACGGGTTTTTATGGTACTTACACGAAGATCATCACAAACCTACACCAGGGGTTTTCGAAAAGAACGATGCCTTCTTTCTAATATTCGCTGTTCCCAGCTGGCTTTGTATCATGTATGGCTTGCAGGATAAAATAGCGTGGTTATCGGGCATTGGTTTCGGTATTGCCATGTATGGTATCGCTTATTTTTTGGTGCACGATGTTATCATACATCAACGTTTTAAGTGGTTTAGTAGGAGCAACAACACGTACGTACGCACCATTCGCTGGGCGCACAAAATGCACCACAAACACATGGAAAAACACGATGGTGAAAGTTTTGGGATGTTGTACGTAGCAAAAAAATATTGGGAAAAAGTGAAAGCTGATAAACAAAGAAACGCCCCTAAAATAGCACGCTAATTCTTCACTAATATTAATAAGCAGTCAGCTTGAATTCTACCTACACATATTTTTTAATTCTGGCAGTTTCTATTGCGGGACCGTTAGGGCTTAGTTTCGACAAAAAAGTGGCGTTCTACAAAAAATGGAAATACCTGTTTCCAGCCATGCTACTGCCCGCTGCCTTTTACATACTGTGGGATATTTGGTTTACGCACTTGGGTGTGTGGAGTTTTAACCCTGCTTACATTACCAACATCAAACTCATCAATCTTCCTATAGAAGAAGTGTTATTCTTTTTTGTAGTGCCTTATTGCTGCACATTTATCTATGAATGTTTGTTGTGCTATTTTCCGAACATACCAAATGGGAATACTTCAGATCGGATACTAATGGGTCTTGGATTGTTATCATTCATTGCCGGATTATTCCTTTACAATAAATATTACAGCGGCTACACGTTTACGTTATTGGGGGTATTCATTGGCGCTTTATTTCTGTTTCGATCGTATTTCTCATCATTCAAAACAGGACATTTTCTGGCAGCTTACGCAGTTATTCTCATTCCATTTTTGGTGGTAAACGGATTTCTTACTGCTATACCAGTGGTGTTGTACAACGACGCAGAAAATTTGGGCATTCGTATTTATACCATTCCTTTCGAAGATACTTTTTACGGCATGTTATTGGTATTGATGAACATTGCCATTTATGAGAAACTCCGAAATCGCGTTTAAGCGTTTCCGTTAGCCGCCCCATCCAGCATCCAGTATAAACTGCCGTTGTTCTTCACTTTTGCAGCAGGCAATGCAGCTCCTTTTTTAGAGAACAATAATTTTACAATGGCTGCCTTTGATGCACCACTCACCAAAAATGCCACATTGCGTGCACTGTTGATAAATGGGATGGTGAAACTGATGCGATCCATTTGTTTTTCTTCTACCCAAATGTTTTTTACCCATGCTTTTGGTTCATCAATCAGCGGACTATTGGGGAAAACAGAAGCGGTGTGGCCTTCTTCTCCAATGCCTAGCAGCACCAAATCGAACGGATGTTTTTTATTGATATGCTGCTTCAGCATTTTCTCGTACTGCTTAGCGCTTTCTTCTGTGCTAACTTTTACAGTAGGTACCACCAATATGTTTTTTTTCGGTATGGGCACGATACTGAGTAAAGCATCTTTAGCCATTTTGTAATTGCTTTCATCACTGTTAGGCGCTACAAATCGCTCATCTCCAAAAGCAATGATGGTTTTTTTCCATGGAATGTTGTTGCGGTAAGGTGGTTGCGCCAACAATTCAAACAATAGTTTTGGTGTACTCCCTCCCGATAAGGCAATGCTGAAATAACCTTTATCATCCACTGCTTTATTGCTTTCATTTACAATTAAATGCGCTGCAGCATGCGCCAATGCAAGTGCATCGGGCCAAACTGTTTTAATGAAGTGGTGATTAAACTTAGGCATATTATATTTTTATTTCGGGTAACAAAATCCAGTCTTTTGCAAACGGGTGTAACATCTTTGTTGCAACGGTGGGTCCCCATGTTCCAGCTTTGTAAAACTGCAATCCTTTTTTAGGCTCTTTTTTCCAGGCCTTGATGATAGGCATTACCACTCTCCATGCTTCCTCTACCTGATCGCTTCTCATAAACAACGTAGTATCGCCTTCAATAGCATCCATCAACAAGGCTTCATAAGCTTCTGGCGTTGCTTCTTCGTGCGAATCTTTATAAGTAAAATCCATTTCAACGGGTTTCAATTTCATTTGAACACCGGGTACTTTACTTTCGAACAGCAAACTAATTTTTTGTTCGGGCTGTATGCTGATGATGAGCCTGTTGGGCATAATATCTTCCGCAAAAATTTTATTTTTCGGCTGTTTAAACTGCACTACAATTACAGAACTCTGGCGTGGCAATGATTTTCCTGTACGGAGAAAAAACGGCACTCCTTTCCACCGTTCATTGTCAATTAAAAATTTTGCTGCCACATAAGTCTCTGTGCAGGAATTTTTGGGTACTTTTTCTTCCTGGCGATAAGCAGCCTGTGTTTCACCGCCCAACCTGCCTTCTGTGTACTGACCTTTCACCAGATTTTTTTCTACCATCGATGCGGTAAAGGGACGTATCTTTTTGAGCACATCAACTTTTTTATCGCGAATATTTTCAGGTTTATTTTTACCCGGACAATCCATGGCAACTATACACAGCAATTGCAACAGATGATTTTGTATCATGTCTATCAGCGCGCCAGTGGTATCGTAGTATCCGCCACGTTGGCCAACACTTACCTGTTCTGCTACTGATATTTGAATATGATCGATGTACTTGTTGTTCCACAGTGGCTCAAACACCGTGTTGGCAAAACGGAAGGCCATGATGTTTTGTACCGTTTCTTTTCCCAGGTAATGATCTATGCGATAGATCTGTTGTTCTTTGAATCGATGTTGTAAAAAACGATTCAGGGCAAGGGCTGTTTCCAGATCTGTACCAAATGGTTTTTCTACAATGATTCTGTCGAAGCTGGTTTTATTACCCAATTTATTTTTGAAAATGGCCTCTGCTACATTCTCAATGTACTTTGGTGGAATGGCCATGTAAAATATGCGCAGACTTCTATCTTCATCTATTTTGTCGAAACCTTCCAACATCGTTTTAAGATCGGTGTACAGTTCTGGCATTACGAGATCGCCCTGTAAATAAATCAAGTGGTTGGCAAATGATTTCCAATGTTTTGCTTCCGCCTTTCCTGTTCTAGAAAATTCGTTGACTGCTTCTAGTAATTCTTTTTTAAAGGCACCTTTTTCATCGGGTGTTCTACCAATTAAAATGATCCTAAACCTATCCGGCATGTTGTTGCTGATATAGAGATTGTACAATGCAGGAATCAATTTTCTTTTGGTAAGATCGCCGGTTCCACCAAAAATGACGATGGATGCGGGATGCAGAATATTCAATGTCATGAAATATTTTTTTTCGATTAACTCCAGTTGGTATGAAAACTTCCTTCTTTATCAATGCGTTCGTACGTGTGCGCACCAAAAAAATCTCTTTGTGCCTGAATCATGTTCGATGCCATTCTGCCACTACTCATCATGTAAAAATATTGCAAAGCACTGCTCAGCACCGGAGTGCCCAATTCATTGTCGATGGCCAACTTCAACACATTGGCTACGCTGCTTTTTTGTTGATGTACGCTGTCGTAAAAAGTTTTGTTGAGCAATAAATTTCTGGCAGCAGGATTTTCTTCGTACAGCTTTTTGATGTCGTTCAACATCAACGATCGAATGATGCAACCACCCTTCCAAATACGGGCAATTGCTGCCAAGTTTATTTCATACTGATAAGTATCTGAAGCAGTTTTTATAAGATGCATACCTTGTACGTAGCTGATGGCCATTCCAAAATACAATGCATCATGCAACTGTTCTATCATGGCTGCTTTGTTGGCTGGTGGGATGGCTGTTTTCTTTTCCGGGGTGAAACTGTCGATCACTTGTCGGTCGGTTTTAAAGGATGATAGCACCCTTGCGTTTACCGCTTCATCAATCACTGTTGTAGGAATGGCGAGTTGCAGGGCGCTTTCGCTGGTCCAGATACCCGTTCCTTTTTGTTTGGCCTTGTCTAGGATCATATCCAGTAAATGCTTGTTAGGATCTACATCATCCTTTTGTAAAAATAGCTGGGCGGTAATTTCTACCAAGAAAGATTGCAATTTTCCTTTGTTCCATTCATCAAAAATTTCGTGCATTTCTTCGTTGGTGCAGCCACAGGCATTTTTCAGAATTGAATACACTTCACTGATGAGCTGCATGATGGCATATTCAATGCCATTGTGTACCATTTTGGTGTAATGCCCTGCAGAACCATTTCCTACAAAAGCCACGCAAGGGCCGTCTGCTGTGTTGGCAGCAATTTTTTCGAAGATGGTTTGCAGAGCTGCGTAGCTGGCTCGGTTGCCACCGGGCATTAAACTGGGACCTAGTCTGGCACCATCTTCACCACCACTCACGCCCATGCCGATGAAATGAATGCCGGTGCCTTTTAATTTTTCAATTCTTCTGTTGGTGTCTGCATAATGAGCGTTTCCACCATCTATTAATATATCGCCGGGTTGTAACAATGCACTCACCTCATCAATTACTGCATCGGTAATGGCGCCAGCTGGTACCAACAGCATTACCCTGCGGGGATGTTCTAAACTATTGATAAAATCGGGAAGGGTTGCAGCCGTTTGAACAGGTTTGCCTGCGCCTTCTTCTAATAATCTTTGTTGTTGAGCGGGGTTGGGGTCGTAACCGCAGACAGAAATATTATGGTCGGCCATGTTGAGTACCAGGTTGCGGCCCATGGTACCAAGCCCTATCATTCCGAATTGTGCCTTTTGCATATGTATTGTTTACAGTTAAATACTGGTTGACTATGGCTCGTTTTCGATGCGCAAGATACAGCATCGATGTCACAGGTTTATGATAAAAAGCAACACTTATACAAATGGTACGGAATCAAATGTATAAACAGCTATAATGGAGGGATGTTTTCATCATGAAGGCGAGCGATCACATTTTCATCGTCATCCTTTCTTTTTCGCACACTGGCAACCGGCCAGGCTTCCAACGCCGCTGCTGGAACGCTGTACTCCATTATTTTTCTAAGGTCTGCCTGTTTGAGTGAGGGATCTAGCCATTGCATGGCCAATTCTTTTGTAAGTATCATCGGCATCCGGTTGCCGTTTTCTCCGGAGTTGTGAATTTTCTGCATCAGGCTGTTGGCCGGTTGTGTTACGATCGAAAAAGTGCCCTTGAGTTCGCCGGTTTCCAGATCGGGCGTGGGAGCATAATTGTACAAACCTGCAAAACAAAAAACGGGTTCATTTTTCAGTTTGATAAAATAGGCCTGCTTTTTTTTAGTACCTACATCACGGTGTTCAAAATAACCGGTGCTGAATACGAGGCAGCGTTGTTGTTGCAAGCGATACCACACCGAATTTTTATCATCGAGCATTTTTTCACTGCGGGCATTGGCCATGCTGCTGCGGTATTTTTTAATTTTTTCGGTTGTGTTAATGTAAGGTGCAATGAGCCCCCATTCAAACAAATGCAACTGAATACCTTTTTCATTCTGAATCGCCACCGGCCACTCGCACCAACTTTGTGCTACTTGGTGATAGGTGGGTTCAAATGGGAGCAATCCCACTTCTGGAATTTTTAAAAAATCGGTGATTAGTTTAATGCCAGAAAAATAACTCATGTCGTAGCACATGGTACACAATTTTGAATTACCCAAATGTAGTTAGAGTGGGTGGGATTTTAATGAAGTGGGGAGAGAGGTTTTGGGGGGGTAGCGTTTAGGGGTTAAGGAGTTTAGGGGTTAAGGAGTTTAGAGGTTTAGGAGTTTACGCCGAAGTTGGAGTTATCTCCAACTTCATATTTTTTTGTCTGAACCATGATTAAAAGGATTAAAGGATTACCATGATTTTAAAAAATGATCGAGAAGTTGCAATAAAAACGTACGCCCCCGTCTGGCTTTCGGCCAACGGGGATTTATGCCGAAGTTGGAGTTATCTCCAACTTCACAATTTTTTATCTATGCCGAAGTTGGAGTTATCTCCAACTTCACATTTTTTGTCTGAACCATGATTAAAAGGATTAAAGGATTACCATGATTTTAAAAAATGATCGAGAAGTTGCAATAAAAACGTTCGCCCCCGTCTGGCTTTCAGCCAACGGGGATTTATGCCGAAGTTGGAGTTATCTCCAACTTCACATTTTTTTGTCTGAACCATGATTAAAAGGATTAAAGGATTACCATGATTTTAAAAAATGATTGCGAAGTTGTAATTAAAACGTTCGTCCCCGTCTGGCTTTCAGCCAACGGGGAATAGAAGGATATTTATGCCGAAGTTGGAGTTATCTCCAACTTCATTATTTTTTGTCTACGCCGAAGTTGGAGTTATCTCCAACTTCACATCTTTTTTACGCCGAAGTTGGAGTTATCTCCAACTTCATTATTTTTTGTCTGGACCATGATTAAAAGGATTAAAGGATTACCATGATTTTAAAAAATGATTGCGAAGTTGTAATTAAAACGTTCGTCCCCGTCTGGCTTTCAGCCAACGGGGAATAGAAAGACATTATGCCGAAGTTGGAGTTATCTCCAACTTCACATCTTTTTTACGCCGAAGTTGGAGTTATCTCCAACTTCACATTTTTTGTCTGAACCATGATTAAAAGGATTAAAGGATTACCATGATTTTAAAAAATGATCGCGAAGTTGAAATAAAAACGTTCGCCCCCGTCTGGCTTTGAGCCAACGGGGATTTATGCCGAAGTTGGAGTTATCTCCAACTTCACATCTTTTTGTTATGCCGAAGTTGGAGTTATCTCCAACTTCACATTTTTTTGTCTACGCCGAAGTTGGAGTTATCTCCAACTTCATTATTTTTTGTCTGAACCATGATTTTAAAAAATGATCGAGAAGTTGCAATAAAAACGTTCGCCCCCGTCTGGCTTTCAGCCAACGGGGAATAGAAAGACATTTCTTTCCGCCTGCCGCGGGCTTTGTCACTTTTTCTTGAAAAAAAGTAACCAAAATTTCTTCGGGAGTAAAATGAAATAAGTCACAACATTTTTACAAAGCCAAACTATGTGCGACTTACAAGCCAATAATATTACCAAGCTTTGGTAACATCCATTTCATTTTTACAACCCTCATCATAAATTTCTTAACGCTTTTTTTCTGAGGCCCAGATTCCGCTTCGTAGTGGGTTGTTGACGAAACAGTATTATTTATACAAAGCTAATTATTGACCGAACGAGCCCGTCTCGCGTTCCGCCAATGGGGAAATGAAAAAGAATATTTTCTCTAATGTTTTCAAGGGGCGCTAGCCCTGCCATCTTCGTAGGAAACAAATGAAAGTGGGGTAAGAGGGGCGTTAGCCCTGAAATCTACATCGTTACGCCTAAGTAAATTTATCTTGCCTTTCTTATTTCTACACAAATAGTAAAGCCCCGGCCTACACCGGCTGCACATCTCCACCCACCTCCCACAGTATACGGTTAACCGTAGTATTGGGTAAATTTTTTAGGCTAAGTTCGTTTGGGTAACAGAATAAGTGCTGCTAACAAAAATGAGCTGAAAAAAAAGGGTACTCTATTTACGAACAGCCACTTTTTACAGACCATCAAAAAAAGGGGTTTTTTCTGTTTTTTATTTGGGAGGAGGATTAATTAAAAGCGTGTTGTATATTACGAAGGAAAAATAAATGTGACATTGGGTGTAAATGTTTATAAACGATTTTAAGCGTTTATAATTATTTGGTGTGAGGAGAAGAGTAGCGGGTATAAGAGAGTTACAAGCAAGCCTAAAAGACGACACAACTTCCATCAACCAGTCAACTAAACCATCGACCTTTGACAACCTGGCCAGACTTTCCGGACGACCTTAACTCGGCAGACAATTTCGCTGTATTTCGCCACTGACCGACAGACCAACTTGGCGGAACACAATCCGACCCACGAAAAAATTAAAACACCCCACCGCACAGAAAAATTGAATTTGCCAGCCGCACATTTTGCACATTTGGTTTTGCCCGACACACAAGCCGACCCTTCGCAAAACCAAAAGAGTAAAATCCAGCAAACGCTGCGACTATATTTCGAAATATAAATTGTACATTTGACCAAAATAGACAAGTCCATGTCAGACAAGATAAAATCATTTGGAGAAACGGTTCGGGACCTGAGACAAAGCAAAGGTTTGCTATTACGACAAGTTGCAGCAGAACTTGAAGTAGACATGGCTTTTCTGAGCAAAATGGAACGTAATGAGAAGAAAGCAAGTCGACAACAAGTTACAAGATTAGCTAAGACTCTTCAAGTAGAAAAAAACGACTTACTTACTCTATGGTTATCGGACAGATTAATGGAAACATTGAATGAAGAAAGCGAAGCTTATAATGCACTTAAACTAACTGAAAAAAGAATTAAGCAGAAATGAATTTAACAATAGGACAACGTATTTCAACCAGGGGTGAAGATTTTATCATCACTAACTCCAACGCTAACTATGATGGCTCTTGGCTATTAGAGGCAGAGGGTATTAGTGAATTGGTAAAAGGAAAGCGTTTTACATTCGATTCCAACATAGATTCAGACATCAAGCCCATTGATCCCAACCACACAAAGTTGATAGCTGACAATGATAGTGGCTACCGCAAAACAAAACTATTTCTTGAAACACAAATAAGAAACGCTGCTGTATTTTCTGAAAAAATAACCATTGCAAATAAAGCGGCCATTAATCCGGCTGAATATCAATTAACACCTACGCTGAAAGCATTGCTACTTCCAAGACCACGTCTATTGATAGCAGATGGCGTTGGATTAGGTAAAACTATTGAAGTCGGTATTTTTCTTTCTGAATTGATTAAAAGAGGAAAAGGAAAACGCATAATGGTGCTGGCTCCAAAATCGATTCTTGCACAGTTTCAGCAAGAACTTTGGCATCGATTTGCCATTCCTTTGGTTAGGTTGGATTCTGAAGGTATTGCCAGAATTAAATCTCAGCTTCCTTCAAATAAAAATCCTTTTGAATACTACGATAAAACAATCATTTCCATTGATACGTTAAAGAACAATGCCAAGTTCAGGCATTACATTGAAAAATCAAGATGGGATGCTGTAGTTATTGACGAGTGTCATACTGTTGCAAATGATAAAAGCCAACGTGGTGATTTAGCTCAACTTATTACTACAAAGTGCGAATCATTGATTCTAACTTCTGCCACACCACACAATGGTAGAAAAGAAAACTTTGCCAACCTCATCAACATGATTGAGCCTACTGCCATTCCTAAAAGTGGTGAGTACGACAAATCACATGTAGAGCCATATTATGTTAGACGGTTTAAAAATGATATTACTGATGAAACAGTTCGGGCAAATTTTCAGGAACGCAAAATAGTTCGGAGTTCTGCTAAACTGAGTTCTGCTGAAACTGACTTTTTACAATATCAGCAAGAACTAAAATTTAATGCACTTAATGCCTTGAAAAATGGAAAGCCAAAAGAGGATTTTCTATTTTCTGTTGGAATATTCAAAGCTTTTATGTCTTCGCCAAAGGCTGCATTAGAAAGCATTCAGAGAAGAATTGAAAAAGTAGATGCAACAAAAGCTAAGAATGAATTTGCCTATGAAAATTTAGAGGTATTAAATGACCTAAAGATAAAATTAGAAACAATCCTTAGCACTCATTCCGATACCAAATACAAAAAGCTAAAAGACACTTTACTGGAATTGGGTTGGACAGGAACAAAGAAAAATGACCGCTATGTAATTTTTGCTGAAAGGATAAATACACTGGAATACCTTAAAGATAATCTGCAAAACGATTTTAAAATAGCAGAAGACGCCATTGCTTTTTTTCATGGTGGTTTATCAGATACCGAGCAACAAGCCATTATTGAAGATTTTGGAAAAGAGGATAGTTCAGTTCGTTTATTGCTTTGCTCTGATGCAGGTTCGCAAGGCGTGAATCTGCATTTCTATTGCAATCGAATGTTCAACTATGATATTCCCTGGTCTTTAATTGTATTGGAACAGCGTAATGGTCGTGTTGACCGTTATGGCCAAAAGAAAACACCTTTCATTCATTACATTATTGCAGAATCAGATATTGACGGATTAAAAACCGACTTGCACATTGTGGAACGCCTTACTCAAAAAGAGGAAGTGGTTTACAAAACATTAGGCGATGCCGGTTCTGTAATGAAGTTATACGATTCCAACAAGGAAGAACAATTGGTAGAGCAAGCAATAATGAACCAAAACGAATCTTTCTTAGAAGATTTAGATACAAAGATGGCAGGCTTCGACTTTAATACCTTGTTTGCCAATCAGGATGATACTACTGCGGTTACAATAACAGCTAATCCTTACGAAACCAATTTGACCATTTACCCAAGTGAAGCTAAATTCTATTCTGATTTGTTTGAGCAACTTTCTTCCGCCAATCAAATTAAAACAGAAGATGTAACGGTACAAGATGGTTATCTCGAAATATTGAATACAAAGGATTTGAATCAAATTTTATTTGACCTCCCTCCTGAATCGAAACCGAAGGTCAATCAACTTTTCAAATTATCGTTAGATAAAGATTTGGTGCAACGAGCTATTGAAGATGCAAGGAAAAAGAAAGGAGAATGGGCAGAGTTTCAAATATTGAACGAACTGCATCCAGTAGTTAAATATTACATGACTAAGCTGGAAGCAAGTGTGGACAAAGATGTTGCCTTGGTTGCCAAAACAAAACGTGTTCCTGCTAAAACTTCATGGTATATTTTTCAAGCACAGGTTACTAATAACTTAGGTCAACCTGTTGTTGCTGATTTCTTAGTAGTTGGGTTAAATACTGATGGTAGTATTTTCAGAGAACCATTTCAATTAATTGATTTCATTAATGAGTTCAAGTTGCAAGAAACAATGCATACTGAAAACATTTCTGAAAATGATTTAGCTGCATTGCATAAGCTATTAGTAAGGGCAGTGACTTTCGTTACAAGTTATATGAGCACCGAACAAAAACAACTGGAAGTGAAAATGGAAACCAAACTAAACGAGTATGAGCAAAAATTGGCGAATTGGAAAAACGATGCTTTGGAACAATTGGAATTAGACTTTAGCGATAAAACCATTACTCCATTCTTTTCAGGAAAAAAAGATTCCAAAAAAAGGGAAATAGAAACGATACTTAGTTCAACAAGCCAGTACAATAAAAACATGACATCCCTTCAAGGCGATGCTTATTTGAAAGTATTAGCAGTGTTTTTTAATGCGTAAATCAACATGATAAAATTCATTCAAAATATAGGCGAATACTTTTCATCGAATTACTTTGATGAAGACTTCACTACAAAAGTGTTGAGTAAAACGGGTTATGCAGCTGAGGACATCAAAGATTTTAATAAAAGGGTTTCTCCTTTAAAAGATAAGTTTTTTCGCTTTAAACAATTGTTTATTGAAGACAAGCTGCGTACAAAGGATAAAATTTATGAAAGTCACCAGTTTCATACAGCACTATTAAATGCATTAGGGTATGATGGTAATCATCCTCAATACAACAACTTGTTTCATCTTTCCGAAAATGAGGTAATACCGGTACGACATATTTTGCACAGAGGCGACAAGGTTCACCTGATGATAATGGAAATGCAAGCCTTGATTAAGGAAGATGATACAGACCCTGATGGCTTGTTTGAGCAACGCTACAATGTAGAAGATGAAACGCAAAACAATCCCCCTCAAAAATACCACCGCACCCAATGGGAAAGGGTGTTTCAAGTTCCTGCTCATTTAAAAATATCTCCGGTAGTTATTAATAAAGCCATCTCCGAACTGTTTTTATTTGAACCATACCTACGGCCTAAATACATTTTGTTATTGGCCGGCAATATTGTCTATCTGCTTGAACAGGAAAAATGGTTCCGTGGTAGCTATTTGGTTTTTGACCTTGAGGAACTATTCACCGAAGCCACTGCCAACCGTAATGCCAATTACTATGCTTTGCTATATTTTCTGTTAAGCAAAGAATCATTGACACCTGAAAGCAATATGGTATTGCTGGACCAGTTAGATGAGGACAGCCATAAATCTGCTTATGAAGTTACCAAAGATTTAAAAGAGGGTATTATCCATGCCGTGGAGGCACTGGCTAATGAAGCATTGTTCTATAAAAAAACAATACTGAAAGAGGACTTTGATGAATCGGATGATGTTTTTGAACAGCAAATGAAGGACGACTGTTTAAAAATTATTTATCGCTTACTTTTCGTTTTTTATGCTGAAAGCCGTGAGGATTTGGACATTCTCCCCAGCAACGATCCCATTTACAACAAAGGTTATTCTTTAGAAATGCTTCGTGATTTGGAGCAGGTACCCTTGTATTCGGTAACCAGTTTAGACGGTTATTTCTTTCACGAATCTCTAAGCAAATTATTTGTTGTGCTCAGTTCCGGCTATCGGGAAAAAGAAAATGGTCAAAACAAAAGTTTTAAAGTTCGTCACATTGATTCTCCGCTTTTTGATAGCAGACCTGATAAGTTAAAGCAACTGCATAATGTGAAGTTTCGCAACAAGGTATGGCAGGATATTATTTGCAGGCTATCATTAAGCAAACAGCAACGCAACAGAACAAGAGGGCGAATTTCTTATGCCAACCTGGGCATTAATCAATTGGGAAGTGTATATGAAAGTTTACTGGCATACAGAGGTTTTTATGCGGAGCAAGATTATATAGAAGTACATAAAGCCGATTCACCTAACGAAGGCACTTACCTAGTGCCTCGTATGCGTAGAGATGATTTTCAGGAAAACGAAATCCTGAAAGACAGTGCCGAACACGATATAATTACCAAAAAAGGAACTTTCGTTTACCGCCTCAGTGGGCGTGACCGACAAAAATCTGCCTCCTACTATACCCCGGAAGTGCTAACCCGTTGCACAGTAAAATATACCCTAAAACCCATATTGGAAAAATTGGATAAGGGTGAAATGAAAGCCACCGAGTTATTGGAGTTGAAATTATTGGAACCAGCTATGGGTGCTGCGGCCTTCCACAACGAAATGATTAACCAGTTGGCAGAAGCATACCTTACTTATCGCCAAAAAGAATTGAAGAGGCGGGTGCCTCCTGATGAATTTAAAGAAGAACTACAAAAAGTAAAAGCCTACATAGCTACCAATAATACCTACGGAGTCGATTTGAACCCCACAGCTATTGAATTAGGCAAACTATCACTTTGGTTGAATGTGATACACAAAGACATGGAAACGCCTTTCTTCAGCAACCGTTTGGCAGCAGGCAATGCGGTGGTTGGTGCGTGGCTAAAAGTGTATAAAGAAAAAGATATTGCAGAAGATTTAGATGCAAGAGGAATTACATTAGCAAGACAAACCAAAAAAGAATGGTGGGATACAGCCCCAAGACAATTGGAGTTTAAACCCAACAAGGAATACGATAAAATAAAACATGGTCGTAAGTCGGATGAAATTTACCATTTCCTTTTGCCCGATAAAAACATGGTTCCAAGTGCAGGCATTAAAATGCTGAAAGCTGAATACGATACCGAAAGCAAAGCAGTAACCAAATGGAGAAAGGATTTTTGCGAACCCATTAAGAAATCGGAGTTGGAGCAACTCAGAAAAATTTGCAATAAAGTAGATGAATTGTTGGCAGAATTTTACCGCTTTCAGCGTAGCATTAATTTGCAAACAGCCAACAGGCACAACATATTTGGAGCACTCAAAAATTCGGAACAAGCTGCTATTGACCTCCGCAGCTATGACGAAAAAGAACGCCTGGCCGACCAACGCAACCGACACAATGCACCTTACTTTAAATTAAAAATGGTGATGGATTATTGGTGCAGCCTATGGTTTTGGGATGTAAGGGATGCCATAGATTTACCAAACCGTCAGCAATACTGGCAGGATATTGCAGCCATTTTAGAACTGGACTTGAGTGCAGTTGATGTCAATGAAGCAGTGAAGAAAAAAGCACCATCTATTGCGGCAGGCATACAACCGAAATTGTTTTTTACCGGAGGCGAACAACTTGCTTTGGGCGAAGAAACTGATAATGCCACTGTATTTGCAGAGGCTGTGGTGGAATACGCCAACCGCAAAGATTTATTCGATAACAACCAACGGCTTGCCATGATAAGCCAATTGGCCAATAAATATTTTTTCTTTCACCCTCAACTGGAATTTTTAGATGTGTTTTGGGAAAGGGGTGGTTTTGATTTAATAGCTGGTAATCCGCCTTGGTTGAAATTTACATTTGAAGAAAAAGGAATCATTGCTGAGAAGTTTCCCGAAGTTGAAATTAAAAGTGTAACAGCACCACAAGTGCGGTTATTGCAAGCAGAGTTTTTTAAAGATGAAAAACTAAAGGATTTGTATTACGATGAAATGGTAGGCACAGAATGTATTGCTGTATTTATGAACGCTGGGCAAAATTATCCATTATTAAAAGGGCAACAAACCAATTTATACAAATGTGTATTGGAAAATGGTTTTAGCTTACTTAGTAAAAATGGTTTTATGGGGTTATTACACCCAGAGGGCGTGTACGATGACCCTAACGGTCAACCCTTGCGTATGGAAATGTATCCTCGATTAAGATACCATTTTCAATTCCAAAATGCTTTTAACTTATTTGCAGAAGTAGCACATCGTGAAAAATATGGCGTACAGATTTATTCCGGTAATAAATCTCAAATTTCCTTTTATTCAATCAATAATTTATTTCATCCTTCTACAATTGATGGCTGCTTTATACATGATGGAAATGGTATTTGCGGTGGGATAAAAGTTAAAGGTGATGGAGAAGATGGATTTATCTGGAATGTTAAACCACATTTTGACAGATTAGTACATTTTAATGATGCAAGATTAAAAGTTTTGGCGAATGCTTTTGAAAATAGCAATGTTGGAGAAACAGCCAAATTAGTATCGGTTCATTCATCATCAATAATTTCAGTCTTAGAAAAACTAAGTGGTTTTAAGACATCCATAAAAAACTATAATTCTAAAATTACAGAAGGATGGCATGAAACAAATGACGTGGATTCTGGGACAATAAAACGAAATACCTTAATCCCAAATATTGCCAAGTACGAAATGATTTATAGTGGACCTCATTTTTTTGTATCAAATCCCTTATACAAAACACCAAGAGAAATTTGCATTGAAAAGGCAGATTATGATACCATTGACCACACACAAACAAATGAAGATTTTATTGCAAGAACTAATTATACACCTAACTTAAATAGTGAAAACTTTCCTGAACTAATACGTGGGTTTAAAACAGGCTCTAAAGATAATTTAGGAAATGATTTATATGACAGATGGATAGATTATTATAAAGTTGGATTTAGAAAGATGTTGAGCCAAGCAGGTGAACGAACACTGACAGTTGCTGTTTTACCGTCAAAATCAACTCATACAAATGGTGTTATCTCAACTATATTTAAAGACAGTAACAATCTTATTGAACTTGCTGCGGTTGCATCTTCTATTGTTTTAGACTTCTTTATTAAAACCGTAGGTGCTTCCAATCTCACAGATAGTCGTTTATCTGCATTTCCATTAGGGGTTGAAGAAAAATACAAATTACAATTATTCAATCGCACCCTACAACTCAATTGCCTCAATAAATACTATGCACCCTTTTGGGAAGAAAGCTGGCAAGCCGATTTTAAGGCAGATAATTGGAGTAAACAAGATTCAAGGCTAAAACCATTCAGCACCCTTACACCCAACTGGCAAAGGAGTACCCCTTTACGCAATTGGTTTGAACGTAGGCAGGCTTTGGTAGAAATAGATGTCATTACAGCAATGGCATTAGGCTTAACCTTAGAGGAGCTTATACTCATTTACAATGTACAGTTTCCCGTACTTCAACAAAACGAAGATGATACTTGGTACGATACCAAAGGTAATATTGTATTCACTTGCAGCAAAGGTTTGGTAGGTGTTGGTTTAGATAGACCGGTATGGGAAACCATCCGCCACCTAAAAGCTGGAGAAACCTATGAGCATACCATCACCAAAAGCGAATTATACAAAGGCAAAAAAATAACCTACCAAGCTCCTTTTGATAAGTGTGACAGAGTGGAGGATTATAAACTGGCTTGGGAGCATTTTGAGAAAATATTTAAAGACAAATAATTATGGCAACAATTGAATACGAAATAATTGGAAATCCAAACTTTTTAAAAGAAGCTGAATATAGTTTTCACATCTTCAATTTTATCAAAGATTTTGAAGGCAAGTTTTTATTGGCTGAAAGTATTACCATTCATTTTGAAGAGAGCATAAACCCGAACCCTAATAAGCCTGTTCCGAATGTACTTACTGTTACAGATGATGGCAAAAGTATAAAGCTTGTTTATAAGAGTTCACGTTTTTTTCAACCCAAAGGCGGCATGACCAAGCCTAGTGTATCTGATTTTTTTAGTGGATTAAAATTCTATATGGTGAACACAGTTATTGCAGGTGATCATGAGAGATTTGAGTTATTAAATAATACTAAAAAAGCCAAAGAATAAATGCTGCCACTACAACAAGCATACGAAGTACAACATTCCATACTGGAATATCTAAAAGCCACTTTTAGCTTTAAAGATAAAACTGTGCATGAGGCATTTTACAAGTTTGTAACCGATGCGGAAGATGGCATTTTTAAAGGGCCTTATGTTTCATTGAAATTGCCATTCGTAAAAGCAACCGATGATGAACTCATTCCATTGCAAATTGCTCCCGGGTTTCCTCCCTATGACCATCAATTTAAAGCATTCAAACGGCTATCCACACAGGATAATCACAAGCCCCAATCTACTTTGGTTACAACTGGCACATCATCTGGTAAAACAGAATGTTTTTTGTACCCGATATTAGACCACTGCTATAAAAATATAGATAGAAAAGGCATTAAGGTAATTATTCTTTATCCTATGAATGCCTTGGCAACTGACCAGGCGAAGCGTTTGGCAGAAACCATTTGGGGCGATGACAGATTAAACGGAAAAATTACCGCAGGCTTGTTTATTGGTGAAGGTAAAGACAAGAAGAAGTTCCCAAAAGAAATGGGTGAAAACCACATTATCGAAAACAGGGATACCATTATTGATAACCCACCAGATATATTATTGACCAACTTCAAAATGTTGGACTATGCCTTATTGCGTAACAATTATCACAACCTTTGGAACTATAATTTAGAAGATCCTTCTTTGCTCCAGTTTTTAGTATTGGATGAATTACATACCTATGATGGTGCTCAAGGCACAGATGTAGCAAATCTAATCCGCAGATTAAAATTAAAATTAGGCATTGCTAAAGGGCAGGTTTGTGCTGTCGGAACTTCTGCAACTATTGGTTCTGGTGAGGATTCTATTCAACTACTTACTGAATATGCCGAAAAAGTATTTGGCGAAGCTTTTGACAAGGAAGCCATCATTACAGAAAACAGGGTATTAGTAAATGATTTTTTTGATTTGCCCGATGATAGTTTGGAAAAATACATTCCACGACAGATTGGGTTATTGGAAAGTCGCTTAAAAGAAAATGAAACATATGCAAACTATATAGCTCGGCAGAAACGCTTATGGCAAATGCCAGATAGTTTAGATGAAGTTCAGTTAGGCGAAGAACTAAAGAAATTGAAGTTGATGAAAGACCTAATTTCATTAACAAGCAGCAATATTGTAAAACTGGATGTATTGCTTAAAAAGTTGGCAGATTTAAATCCTGATTTCAAAAGATTGGCTGAATGGGATGCCGACAATGAATTAAGTCCGAGAGAAGAAGTAATCAATTCTTTATTGGCTTTAATTAGCGAAGCAAGGATTGGCAGCACAAAAAAATTCCCATTCCTTTATTTACAAATTCAAATTTGGATAAGAGAACTGAGTGGTGTTTTAAGAGAAATAAATGAGCAACCTAAATTCACTTGGAAAGACAAAGTAGGAGATAAATATGACCCTAAAGCCTTACCATCATATTACTGTAGAGAGTGCGGTGCAAGTGGTTGGTTAGGTGTAAAAGACGATAATAAGAACCATTTCTTTCACGATCCCAATCAGGTATATGAGTACTTTTTTAGTAACCATAAGAATATTTATTTCATCAATACGCCTAACCACAAGCATATTGAAGAGTATGAACCCAACAACCAAATAAACGACTGGATGCATGTGGCTGACATGAGCTTGCATGAAAGAGAAAGTGAACATACCATAAGAATACATGCAGTAAGGAAGTTAAAGGAAACGAAGGCAAGACATATTTGCCCGGAATGCAATACCGAAAATGCAATGGGGATTATTGGTACAAGGGTTGCAACTTTATCTTCCATAACTGTATCACAAGTTCTGTCTTCAGACTTAGATTGGAGAGATGAAAAATTTCGCAAAATATTAGCCTTTACCAATAGTGTGCAAGATGCTGCACATCAGGCTGGTTTTGTAGAAGCAAGAAACTACCGATTTACATTCAGGGCATCATTGCAAAAAATAATCAATCAAAATCAAGGACCTGTTCGTATTTCAGATTTGCAAAATCAGTTTACTGAATATTGGAAGCATCATTCGGATTCAACGGGTCAGAATCAAGAAGAAGCATTTTATTATCGTTTTTTCCCGGCAGACTATCATGGTAAGGCAGATATTGATATTGATTACCGTGATGCTGCAAAGAAATTTATTCCAACTTTCAAAAAAGAATTTGACACCCGTATGCATTGGGAAGTTTTATCTGAATTTGGTTACAATGCCATGATTGGTAGAACACTCGAAAAATCAGGTGCATCAGCTGTAAAATTTGATGAAGAAAAAATCAGGGCAATATTCCCTGCTATGCAAGAGTGGCTGAATCAGAACAACCTTGCTATGATTGAGGAAAAAGATTTACTGCCTTTTGTAAATGGTATTTTACACAGAGTAAGAACAAGAGGTGGTATTGACCATGAATATTTAAGTAAGTTCAGAAATGCATCATTGAAACTTTGGGATTTGAATTGGATGAGAGATAACCGCCATTTTTTAAATAAAATGTTTCATCCAAGAGCAAGATTTCCAAGATTGCTTACCACCAAAGCACATGGCCAAGGTCTTTTAGATTCTACTTATACCAACACGAACAATTGGTATAGGAGTTATTACCTTAAATCATTTCCATTAGCTTCAGGCTATCATGAACTGGTAAATGATTTCTATAAAAAATTGATAGATACATTTACTACCATCGGTTTAATGAATAAGCTTGGTGATGAAGATATTGAAAATTATGCCATTGAGCCTACCATAATAATGATTGAAAACAAGGTAGCAAATCATGTTTGTGACACCTGCGGTTCAAAATTATTTGTTGCAGCTTCTGATACTATTTCGATACATACAAAGTGCTTGGATTATACCTGCACAGGAACATATAGTCAAATTCAGAAAAGTAAACCCAATTATTATCAGTTGGTGTATAACCGTAATCTGTCGCCTCGTATTTATGCATCTGAACATACAGGTATTTTAGAAAGAAAGGATAGAGAAAACAAAGAAATTGATTTCAAAGAAAGACCGAAGTACAATTCTTTAAACACCATCGTTGCCACATCTACCTTAGAAATGGGTATTGATATAGGTACGTTGAATACAGCCATCAATAATTCTGTTCCCCCCTTAACTTCTAATTTCCTGCAAAGGGTTGGACGTGCAGGCCGTACATCAGGTTCAGCACTCATTACCAATTTTGCTCAAAGCAAGGCACACGATTTATTTTATTATGGCGAGCCAAAAGATATGATGGAAGGTGAAATAGCAACACCGGGTTGCTACCTCGAAGCAAAAGATATTTTGTACCGCCACTTTCTTGCCTATTGCTTAGACAATTGGTCATCTGCTGATCCCAAGAAAAATAGTATTCCGGGCAGGTTGATTTCACTGCAATTGTCAAGAGCAGATTTATCGGCTCCTGAATTTTTAGCGAATAGAATTATTTCTTTTATCAAAGCAAAGGAGAAATTTCTCCTTACCGAATTTACTGAATTTTACAAGCCTGATTTAGAAGATTCCAAAGCACTGGATAACCTTAAATCATTTTTACTGGAGGAAGGATTTTACCTCAGATTAAAATCAGTATTCACAAAATTGAAAGATGAGTACAAATACATAACTCAAACCATTAAGGAAATTGATGCAGCTATAAAGTTGCTACCCAATGATGAAGAAAGGAAAGGATTAGAATCGGAGAAAAAAGCACTGTGGGGTTTAAAAAGATTATTGGATAAACGTTCAATTCTTGAACACTTAACCAATGTAGGCTTGTTGCCTAACTATGCTTTCCCTGAAACTGGAGTTACTTTAAATGCCTGGGTAAAATCAAACAAAGCAAAGGCAAGTGATAACATTCCAACAGATAAACAATTTGAAATTGTAAGGTCTTCAAAGTCAGCTATACGAGAGTTTGCCCCTGATAATTTCTTCTATTCACAGGGTTTTAAGTTTGCCATCTCTGGTCTTAATACTTATGATTGGAAGGACGTTGGCACTTTGCTTGTAAAACGTTTTTGTTCTAACTGTGACCATATCGCAGATAAAGTAACATCAACTGAAGCTCATTGCCCTAAATGCGGTGATGCATCTTGGGCATCAGATAAAAACCAACATGTTTTTATTAAGTTAAGCGGAGTTAAATCTGTGAACTTCCGTGACAAATCTTCATTGGATGATAGTTCAGATGATAGAGATTCCAATATTTACAGAGTTTCAAAACACCTTAAATTCGACAGCAAATCCTTTCAAGGTGCATGGGGTATGAAAGAAATTCCCTTTGGAATTGAGTACGTAAAAAATGTTGATATAATCGAATTAAATCTTGGACTTTCATCTGCTGTTAATGCCAATAAAGTTATAATTAATCAGCATGAAGATGTCCCACATCATGGCTTTGTTACTTGCAAGCAATGTGGTAAAAGTTCTTCTAAATTCAATCAACGTGATTACAAATTTCATTATGGCTATTGTAAGCACAAAGACAGAGAGTATACAGGTGTTAAGGATGATGTTTTTGAGGAAGTATTCTTGTTCAGGGAAATTAAAACAGAAGCATTAAAAGTATTGCTTCCAGTGCAGGAATTTGAAAGCGAGGCAACAATAAATATGTTCAAAGCAGGTTTAGAGTTGGGTTTAAAAAAATACTACAAAGGAAATCCTCAACATTTAAGCATTATTAATTATTCAGAATACAATGCAAAGAACAGCCGCTTCGATAAATACCTTGTGTTATACGACAATATACCAGGTGGTACTGGCTATTTAGAAAAACTATTTAGTCCAGCTGATTTTACAACAGTAATATCAAAAGCTTATGAAGCCATAAAGGATTGCAGTTGCAAAGCTAAAGGTAAAGATGGCTGCTATCGCTGCATATACACCTACTCCAATCAGTTTATTCAAGATGAACTGAGCAGGGCTAAAGCTGAAATTTTATTTAAGAAAATAGTTGACAAATCAGATGCATGGGAAACCTATACAACGGGCTTGGGGGCATTAACCAGTAATGGTCAAATTGAGGAAAGCGAATTGGAAGACAGATTTATTAGAAGTCTAAGGAATCATCTCCAAAATCAGAACCCACAGGATTTTAAATTTGAAGATTTTATTGAAAACGGTATTGTCAATTATAAATTCAAGATTACTTCAGGTGATTATTCTTTCTATTATGTTATCAGACCTCAATATGAATTAGGGCCAACAAACGGTGTTAAATACAATACCCGTTCTGATTTTTATATTTCACTAAGCAGTATTGAAAAAGACGGAATAGCTATCGAAGATGATGGCGTTTTATCATCAGTAAAAGGAATTGCAATCTACTTGGATGGTTATACATTCCATGCAACTGAAGAAAATTGTAGGTTCTTTGATGATTTGAAAAAACGTGTAGCAATTGTTGAATCAAATTCAATAATTAGTTGGTCGTTAACATGGACAGATATTGAAAAATTTGATGCCATTGAAAAAGAAAACGATAATCAATCTAAAGAATTTAAAAGAGATAGCTTATTTATTGATAAAGTAAAATACAGAAGTTCTGTTGATGCTTTCCGTCAAATACTTGGCAACGCATACCTTAATGATTCATTGTTTACGTGTAAAAACTCTTTTGAAAGATTGTTGTGGCTATTATCAAATCCACTTGAAGCGAAAGCCCAAAAAAGAAAAATTGGACTAATGCTGGCAATGCATCAACAGCAATTCGGCACTCCTTCAACTGATAACAATACTATTGATGAATTGCTAAATGACCCACTACAGATCATAGACAATTCATTAATGGCAAAAGAAAGGACGAATGGCAATTTTTATGTATTGCCTGAAGTTTTTATTACTGCCGATTTTTCAATTTCAAAAGTAGCAGTTAAAATTTCAGATTTGGCGGTGAAGTCTAGCATTGCAGTTAGCAATATTCCAGGCACTTTTGATAAACAAACTTGGGAAAGGTTCTGGCAATTGTATAATTTAATCCAAGAATCAACAACAATATATAACTAGATGCCAACGCAGCAGTCATACACATTTGCAAGCTACACAAGCCAACCCACGAGCCAAAGCTTGCAAAAGAGTATGCCTGCCCCACACCAAGCCAAATTCAATTTTTTTATTCCCTCCCTTCGGTGTTTTAATTTTTTCGCCACCCACAGCCGACACAAAAACAGTTGGACAGCAATAGCTAAAACCCATACTGGACAAGGCTTTACAATGACGGTGGACAGAAGGCCAGCTTGTAACACGAACTGTGCATAAAACCAAACATTTTTATGCTAATTTATCATAATAACCTCTGTCGAATAAAGTGCCGTTTTTTACGACACCAAATACCTGCTTTAATAGTTTGTTTGCAACT
>JBIIPY010000085.1:0-12057 GCA_044342365.1 Ferruginibacter sp.
ACAACAAACAACATCATCAAATTTGTTTTTAAATACATGGATTAATGATTGTTAATGATTAATTAATAGTGATAAAAAGAAAATTGAGAGCGTTCTTGAATGCGCTACATTTTGAATTTTTTTTATTTTTTATATACAGTCTTTCCGTCTTTTATTTTTTTCTGTACAACAATATCCTTCAATTTCAAATGATAAACGAGCGAGGCTTTGTGCAGTTGGGGAATTGACCAACTGTCCGCCCAAAACTGGAGCAAAGTTAGTAACTAAAGCTGAAGTTAAGTAACAATAGCCCGGTAGAATTCTGTACGTGGAAACCAAAGCTTGTGTATCCACCTTTCCTGTACTGAAAAAAAGTTGACTGGTTTAGTTAATTAAAATTGTTTTTGGTTTACTAAGATAATTCATCCTTAAATTAGCCATAATGTTTTAAACACCATAGGTATCAAATACCTGAAAGTCGGTATTATTTGGGAAAAACCAGCGTAACAGCGGCGCGCCATCCGAAATTGGGCAGAGTTGAGCTTGGACCGGCAATGGGAATGCGCGGGCCCACAGCCAGCGAAACGGTTTGCTTACCCAATTTGGTAACACCCGTAACCGTGGGCACAAATACACCGGAAAAGGTGCTGGCTTTCCAGTTTTGGGTAAGCTCCATACCACCGCCAATGCCTGCGCCACTTTTCCAGTTGTAGTTTACAAAGGGCTGCAAAAAAAACTGGCTTACATCGGTCCGGTCTTTGTCGCCGGCAAACGACCACAGTTGATTAAACAAACCGCCATAGGTCCAGCCATTGGCTTGCTTTAATACTACCGCCGATGGACCGACCGCCCATTTTTTTGTACCCAAAAAATTATCGGTAGCGGTAGGAATAAGAAAGGCAGGACCTGCGCCCCAGGTTAACCCATTTTTTGCTTCTTTTGGAGAAAAAAATCCGGTAGCCACTGCATCACTCAATCCGCTCTGGTGCGTGTTTTCTCCGGTAATGTCAAACTGCGATACAATAGGCAATACCACCCTGGCTATCAGGTTCCATTTGGGTGCAATACTTATGGGTACTACCGGTTGAACGTTTATAGTGTTGCGGCTGCCATTAAACTTGCCAATGCCATAATCGGTGTTTACCTGAAACGGTAAACTGATCAGTGACGATACAGGATTGGCCAGTTTTTTTGCAAGCGCTTCTGCATCGTTTTGAGCCCTTGCAGGTTGCAGGGCAGCAAATGCAAGTACAATCGTAATAATTGCCTTGTAAAAACCACGTGGGGGATTTATCATAATGTTCGGTTGAAAAATAATTACTAAATGGTTCTTTTGTTATTTTATGCCGAAAAGGGTAAGGTTTGCTTTGCCTTGAAAAATACCCTTGGTATCGTACCAGAATTCTACCGTGCGCAATTTGCGTTTAACACCTTTCAGGTCAATAATGCGGCTTTCGCCACCCTCGGGAATATCGAACCGGAGATCTATTTTTTCTGGTGTACTACCATCATCATAGGTTACAATCATGCGGATCATGTTGATGCCCGCGCCTGTTACTTTAAATTTTAACCGCCTAAAATAATCGTAGGGCCCGGCAACCACAATTTTATCGTGGTCGGCGCTCAAGTTGGCCTGCACGGTGCCCAATAACCTCCAGCTTCCCGTTTCACCCGGACGTGGCTGTTTTACCACCTGGGCTTCCAATGCAATTGTGCATAGCATCAAGGCCATTATGGCGATTAGAGTTGTTGTCTTTTTCATTTTATTTTTCATTTTATTTTTAATTTTATTTCCATAGTTGGCGTAAAATAATTTTTTAGGCCAAACAATTCGGGCAATTTACAGCAAATTTGGTATAGTGAAAAGTAAATATATTATGAACGTTTGAACGAACAAATTTTCTGAATAAAGTTTTTCGAGTGTTGAAAATTAAATATTTACGATTCTGATTGCAGTTTTATACCGATTGGACAAACAATATAGTCCAATATCGGCTATCGCCTCATTGTACTATTTGTTTGATACCATCGGCATTTACTCCCGAAAGCATTCGGGATAAGATTTATAAAATATTGGCATATTCTATAAATCACATTGGTATTAAATCTCGATTTTGTCAAAGCATATAGCCAACTTTTCAAACTCGCCGTTGGGAGTGGGGGAATGGTATACAACGATCAGGGTTTGCTGCTGTGTCGGCATTTAAAAAAAATCAGCGCGGCAACCGAAGCCAATTGGATTGATAGATGTGGAAAATTAGCACAAAATCTTATTATAAAACTCTCAAGCAGAAGATGAAGATGATAGGAGAATGGGGCAAAAGTTTCTTTGGTCAAGTTGGTATAACCACCGACTCATCTTATCGATTTGTTGTTTTCGTATAAAATTATTTTTTTTCTTGTATACAATACGATGTTATTTTCTCTAACTCTTTTTGGTCATTAAATTCGTAAACATCGCAAGCCCAAACATAAGAAACTCGTTTGCCGTCTCTAACAAATTCAGCAGTGCCGTCAATTGCAACTCGATTATTTTCTACAATTATATTTTCTGTTGTGAAATTGGTAGTCACAGATTTAAAATAAGAAGCAACTTGTTCGCAATTGTCAATCACGGCTTTTTTACCTACAAAATTATTTTCACCAACAACATTCCATATAATATTGTCGGACAGATGTTGATATACTTTGTCAAATTGTCCACCCGAAAACGATTCAGCGATTTGTTTTAATGTCAAACTCATTTTTTAATTTATTAAAAGTTATAGTTGTTGTCTGCTAATTTTATGTTTGTTTGGGAATTAAATTCAAGTAGCAACCGTTGTCTTAGCAATTTTTAGTATTGATGTTTGTAGGGTGATCTTTACAATGACCGTCAACAACGTTACGGCTTGAAGAAGTGGGGGAATATTTGTTCTGAAAGCTAGGCAAACCAAAGTTAAAATTTTAAATAAATGTTGATGATTAGTACTAAGTTAAATAGTTGTTCGGTCAGCCCCACATGAAGCTTAACTGAAATACAAATGTTGAAAAACGGCTTACGTCCTTTAGCTTTGCCAAACCCGCTTTAGGGGTAGTTTTTCTTTTCAATATCTGCCTTTAAGTTTCTCCAAAGTGTGTCTTTGAATTGTCTTGAAAAAAAGCCTGTGTGTCCAATTTTTTTCACTCCATGTTGTTCAGGACTTATTTTCTCAATTTCAATGATTGCGTTTTCGTAGTATTTCAATATTTTATTTGCTGTTATTTCATTTGCAATTGGATCGTCTGTAATTTGAATAGACTTTAGTGGAATTCTCAATTTGTCGAAGAATAATCTTGTGTTTGATTTTTGGAAATGGTCATCAAAGTAGTTTGGATTGATGCACCAATCACGCCATTGTAAAGCAACTCCTTTCGGTAAATTTTCTCCCTGCCGTAATTTTTTTGCATTAGTATAGCCATAAATATATGTCGTTAGCGGAATCAATAAGAACCATAACGGTGGCATAAGCCATTTGAAAGGGCTGCTCATATCTCTCCAGTAGCCGGTAGAAGAAGCAATTAAAATTAGTTTATCAATTTTTTTATAATTATCCATAAGCCCAACAAGTTGCCCGCCCATACTATGACCAATAATAATTTTTTTTTCATTAGGAAATTCATTAATTATCCAATCAAATATGCTTGCCATATCTATAATACCCCAGTCTTCAATGTTTGATAGAAATCCCCTTAAACTTTTGGGTTTTGAATTACCTATTCCACGATAGTCGTAGGTAACAGTTACGTATCCATATTTCGTCAGATAAATTGCCAGATTAGAATATACTTTTTGTGGAATGCCCGTTCCACAATTCATCTGAATAACTCCCTTTATTTCACTTAACGGTCTTCGGATAGTTGCGGAAAGTATAAAACCGTCTCTCGCCTTAATTAAGATATTCTGTTGCATTTGAAGTCTTTAAAATTACGACCAATTGTCACGGCTTGCTGCTGTGCCTGAGTAAATTTCCTCGTTTTTGAAGTCTTCCCAGTACAGCAGCAGAAGCTAAAGTTTCTTCCGTCGGCATTGCAGCAAGCGGCATATTGTGCCTTTGTGCATTTTTACTTCATAGCTTTATTTTCATATTCAATATAAAGTTCCTTTATGCCCAATCCATTCAACTGGCTGACCGACAAAAATAACTGATAACGCTTGATTAACTGATGGTACAAGGCCTCAAAAAAAGCGTTATTCCGATTCCTTAATCCATCTCCCGCAGAACTCTTGGCAGGTGCCTTTTTTAAATCAAGATGATTCAGCTTCCCACTCATTCCCTTAAGCCCCTCGCAGGTTTCCGACATGCTATCACAACGGCTCATGATTCCAAAGAGCATCGTTACCAAATGATCCCAACTCTTAAATGCCTTATAATAATGATCGCTTTTTTGGTCCTTTACCAACTTGCTAAATGACCATTTGTCAATTAATTTCAGTACCTGACTGAAAATCGGCTGACCGACTAATTTTAGTTCCGTATTTTTGCTCATGTTATAAATTGTTTGTCGTAAAACAAATCTACAACATAAGTGGGTCCCCTCAAAGGGACCTATTTTTTCATCTTTTTGATTAGTTTAGTGGTTCACTAGTAATTTTTTATATGATCTTCTTATTGGTTCCCTCTGATAAATTAGTTTCGAAAAATGCCTGTTGATATAGGGCTGTTTCAGTTTTCTTCGGTAAATTTGAGGCTTAATTTGATATTCTCTGAAACGATTTTTTCCAACCTTACTCACCTATAACATTATAACTAAATAATGAGACGATTATTATTGTGCTTTTCTGTGTTGTTTTCTTTGCAACTAAACGCCCAGGATTTTTCTAACAAAGGGAAGGATTTCTATCTCTGCTTTCCACAACATGTGCCCAATTCAGCGGCCAACATAGCAACGCTGAGTATTTTTATTACCTCAGATTTGGCAAGTAGCGGAACCATTTCTATGCCCAATGGTGCTTTTAACGCTACATTCAACATTGCCGCAAATGGTATTCAGGAAATTCAAATTCCATGGAATGCCAACGTTCATATTAGCAACTCCGAATCTAATACCGTTCTAAACAAGTCTATCCGGATACAAACCAATGCCGGTCAACCAGCTGTGGTGGCCTACGCTCAACAGTGGGCGGGTGCCCGAAGCGCAGCCACCTTGTTGTTGCCCGTTAATGTATTGGGCAGAAAATATTTTGCAGCCAGCTTCACCCAAACAGGGAGCAACCAGGGAACTTTTCTCGCTAGGTCACAGTTTCAAATTATTGCGGTGAAGCCGAACACCAATGTATCCATCACCCCACGTAAAAATGGGGTACTAGGTACTCCGTTTGTGATTAACCTTCCAAATGCTGGCGATATCTATCAATATCAATCTACGGATGCCCTTGCCAATATTCAGGACATTACGGGTACATTGATTGAATCGATTGCTTCCGGATCGGGTGGCTGTTTGCCCATCGCAGTGTTTTCTGGATCATCCAACATCACTTTTGGAATTGTAGGCTGTAATACTGGCAACTCCTTCGATCCCTTGTTTCAACAATTGTACCCTGCTGCCACTTGGGGGAAAAACTTCGGGTTCATCCCTTTCAGTGGACATCCAAATGGAAATCCTTACCGGGTGATGGCCAGCGAAAACAATACGAACGTATTTTTCAATGGTACCTTGGTAGCTACCCTCAATGCAGGTGAAATTTATCCGAATAGCTATACATCTACACCACCCGTAATTGCTACCCCCACCTACATTACTTCCAACAAATCTATTTGTGTGAGCCAGTTTATGCAGCGCAATGCTTGCTCTGGTCAGGGTAGTTTGCAGGGAGATCCCGACATGGTAATTTTAAATCCGATAGAACAAAATATCAAAGATATCACCATATTTTCTTCTAACCGACAAGCCATCACACAGCAATTTGTAAATGTATTGCTTCAAACAGCCGCCGTGCCCAGCTTTAGGATCAACAACGCAATACCCCCTGGAGCTAACTGGTTGCCGATGGCTACATTACCCGGTTATTCTTATTTAAGGTATCAAATTTCCGGAACCTCCGCACGTTTATCGGCCGATAGTGGATTCAATGCCATTGCTTATGGTTTGGGTGCCAACGAGTCTTATGCATACTCGGCAGGTACCAACGTAAAAGATCTTTTTCAGCAGGTAGGTGTTTCTTCTCCACTGAGTATAGAAAACTCCCCCTCGGTATGCACGGGCTCGCCTTTCAAATTCAAAGTTTCATTGCCTTATCTGGCAGATTCTATTCGATGGAATTTGAGTAACCTGCCTGGATCGCCCCCCAATGTACTCATGACTTATTCTAATCCCGCGGTACCTGCTGATGCAGATTCTAGCACGGTAGTAAACGGTAGAACAATTTATTGGTATTCATTGCCCAACTTTTACAACTTTGCTACCATAGGTACTTTTCCTGTTTCCATCACTACGTACACTGCCAGCTCAGAAGGTTGTGGAAATGAACAACTCATCGACTTTGAACTGGGAATTTCAAATCCCCCCGTAGCTGGTTTCACAGAAACACACAATGGTTGTACAGGGAGTTTGGTGCAGTTTACAGACCAAACCGCTACCACTAAACCCACGTACAGATGGTGGTGGAATTTTGGCGATCCAGCTTCAGGAGTCAACAACGTCTCCAATTTACAAAATCCCACGCACACATTCTCTGGTCCGGGAACTTACAATGTAAGATTCGCAAGTGTAACCACTGCGGGTTGCTTGAGTGATACATTTACCCGTCAGGTTATTGTAAATCCTTTGCCAGTAGGCAGTTTGGGCGCTAACATCGTTGCTTGTCAAAATACACCCGCTTCGGTGGTTTTTACCGCTACCGTTGGAACAGCTCCATTTACCTTTACTTACAATATTAACAATGGTGCTCCACTTACTGCTGTTACAACTACTGGAAACAGTGTGTCAGTAAATGCACCTACAGGCACTCCTGGTACATTTGCCTATAACTTGGTGAGCGTTAGAGATGCAGCAGGTACCAGTGGCTGTTTCCAAAACATTGCCGACACCCAAATAGTCAGGGTAAACCCACTTCCAACAGGCGTCATAAGCGCAAGTACCAACAGTTTATGTAAGAATGGAACATCACCGCTCATCACTTTCACTGGCGCAAATGCCATCAACTTGCCATATACTTTTACTTACAATATTAATGGAGGGCCTAATTTGACAGTAACCACAACTGTTGGAAATTCAGTGAATGTACCCGTACCTACCAACACTGCGGGAACCTTTACTTATAATTTATTGAGTGTTGGGGATGGTTCTAGTACAGCCTGTAGCCAGGCCCAAACCGGCAGTGTTTCTGTGTTAGTAAAAGCTTTGCCAACTGCCAACATAGCCGGCACGATCAATGTTTGTTTAAATGCCACTGCTCCCAATATTACTTTTACAGGAGCTGAAGGAGTTGCACCCTTCACATTTACATATAATATAAATGGAGGTACCAATCAAACAGTCACTACCACCGTTGGTAATTCGGTAACGGTACCTGTACCAACCACTTTAGCCGGAACTTTTATTTACAACCTTGTAAGTGTAAGTGAAGGAAGTGCCGATAACTGTTTTCAATTACAAACAGGCAATGCTACCGTAGTTGTGAATTCTTTACCATCTGCAACAGTAGCTGGGGCAACCAGCATTTGTTTAAATGGTGCTTCTCCGAATGTTACATTTACAGGATCTGGAAGTACTGCTCCTTATACGTTTACCTATAACATCAATGGCGGCTCTAATCAAATCGTAACAACCACAGTGGGTAATTCTGTAACAGTTGCTGCTCCAACAAATGTAGCTGGAACATTAACTTATAATTTGGTAAGTGTTCAGGATGGAAGTGCTACTTCATGCAACCAAATACAATCAGGCGCCACCAGCATTATTATTCAATCATTGCCAACAGCTACTATTGCAGGAACTACGACTGTTTGTTTAAATGGCGTTTCTCCCAATGTAACATTTACTGCTGCAATTGGAACAGCACCATATATTTTTACCTACAATATTGATGGTGGGGCCAGTCAAACGGTTACAACTTCTGTGGCAAATTCTGTAACAGTTGCAGTGCCTACTACAACTGCTGGAACCTTTACATATAATTTGTTGAGTGTACAAGAGGGCAGTACCAATGCATGTTTGCAAAATCAAACTGGCAATGCTGTGGTGATTGTAAACCCGTTGCCAACCGCTACCATTGGAGGTTCTACGGCTGTTTGTTT
The DNA here is from genome assembly GCA_044342365.1 of Ferruginibacter sp. GTDB lineage: Bacteria > Bacteroidota > Bacteroidia > Chitinophagales > Chitinophagaceae > Ferruginibacter. The sequence continues at coordinate 8,238 of JBIIPY010000085.1, forward strand.
AAACACCCCATCTCCAAACATAACTTTTACGGGTGCATCTGGAACGGCTCCTTATACATTTACATATAATATTAACGGCGGTGCCAATCAAACTGTTACAACAACAGCAGGAAATGCTGTTACTGTTGCAGCTCCTACCAATGCAGCTGGTACATTTACTTATAACCTCATTAGGGTAACAGACGCCAGTTCCACCATTTGCAGCCAGGCCCAAACTGGCAATGCTGTAGTGATTATTCATCCATTGCCCACACCTGGTTTTTCGTTTACCATTCCTTCCTGCGAAACACGACTAATATCCTTTACAGATAATACTGTTCCCAATGTTGGCACATTAACAAACTGGTCGTGGAATTTTGACGATCCTGGCAGTGGTATAAATAATGTATCTAGCCTGCAAAATCCAGTGCATACATTTAGCACGGCAGGTAATTATACAGTGAGTCTTATTGTTACCACTACCAATGGTTGCAGTAATGTTCTTTTCTCCAGGATAGTTACCATCAATGATCGACCTTTAGCGGGTTATATTATTCCAGAAGTATGTTTAAGCGATACCTATGCACAGTTTTTAGATACCAGTAGCATAAACAACGGAAGCATTACAGCCTGGACATGGAATTTTGGGGATATCAATTCAACTGTTTCCAACCCTAATACATCTACATTACAAAATCCAACGCATAGTTACACTGCTGTAGGTTCATATATTGTTCAATTAATTGCTACCAGCAACAATGGCTGTATAGACACTGTAATTCATACTTTGATTGTTAATGGCAGTTTTCCTGTGTCAAATTTTACAGTCAATAATCCAACAAGCTTATGCGCCAATGATTCTATTGCCATCGTAAATACATCCACTGTTTTCCCTGGAGTGGTCACCAGGGTTCAAATTTATTGGGATAACGTAAACTTTCCTGCTGTTTTTCAAACGGATGATGTTCCTTTTGCAGGAAAAGTGTACAGGCATTTATATCCCAACTTTCAAACTCCCTTAACCAAAACATTTACCATCCGCTATCGGGCCTATTCTGGAGGTGTTTGTGTGAATGATAAAATAGATTCGATTACAGTTAATGCATCACCCCGGGTTCAGTTTACGCCTATTCCCAATAGTTGTTTAAATATTCCTCCTTTCCAAATTACCCAAGCTACCGAAATTGGTGGGGTACCAGGAACTGGGATTTTTAGTGGTCCGGGTATTACTGCTTCAGGAATGTTTAATCCATCATTGGTAGGGCCTGGCACTTACAACATCCGCTATTTCTTTACGTCTGCTGCGGGCTGTGTTGATTCTGCATTCCAATCCATAACGGTGCTTCGGGCACCCGTGGCCACATTCACCTCCAGCATTCCATCATGCGAAAAACAGCTGGTTAATTTAACCCAAACATCGAGTGCGACTGATGGTACCATAAGCACTTACACCTGGAATTTTGCTGATGGCACCCCCGCTTTAATCAATAATACCGGCATACCTGTGGCTCATACCTTTGCAGCTGCTGGTACCTATAATGTTACACTTACAGCTACCACCAACAATGGTTGTAACAGCAGCCTATTTACCTTACCAGTTGTGGTAAAACCATTACCTGTTCCCAAGTTTACGGTTCCGGCTGGGGTATGTTTGCCTGACGCTTCAGTTTTGTTTACAAATACTTCTAGTATCGCCGATGGCACGCAAAACAGTTTTACCTACAATTGGAATTTTGGTGATCCTGCCAGCGGTGCTGCCAACACATCCACCGCCCTCAATCCTACCCACGTTTACCGTAATGTGGGCCCGTACAATGTTACCTTGCGTGTTACAAGTGGGGCAGGTTGTATCAAAGATTCTATTATTCCCATCAATAACATTAACCCACAACCAATTGCTGCATTTGGTCTCGATCAGCCCAACGGGGTTTGTATTGGGAACGTAGCTACATTCCGCGATCTAAGTAACGGTGTCAATGGCACGCTAACGCAATGGTACTGGGATTTTGGCGAGGGGGCTGGATTTATTTCGCAAACTTCAACACCCAGCCATACCTACGCTACGGCGGGCCTATTTAATATTCGCCTCCGAGTAATCAATAGCTTTGGATGCAGCGATACCACCACGCAGCTGCCATTTAGGGTGAATCCGTACCCAACGGTAGATCTAGGACCCGATAAATTTGTGTTGGAAGGTGGATCATTGTTGCTTCAACCCATCGTAACAGCCATCTTGCCACAATACGTTTGGACGCCTGTTACCTATCTCAACAATCCCAATATTGAAGCGCCTACCAGCAAACCATTACAGGATATAACCTACAAACTCACGGTTACGGGTAGGGGTGGTTGTTCTACAAGCGATAATGTATTTGTGAAAGTGCTGCTTGGTCCAAAAGTACCCAACACCTTCTCACCCAACGGAGATGGCATCAACGAAAGTTGGGTCATCGAATACTTGGATACCTATCCTAATTGCAGGGTGCAGGTATTTACTAGAACCGGACAAAAAGTATTTGAGTCAAGGGGCTACAAAACGCCATGGAATGGTACCATGAATGGCAAAACTTTGCCGTTGGATACTTACTATTATATTATTGAACCTGAGAATGGTCGTAAACCGCAGACTGGTTATGTAACTATCATCAAGTAGTAACTGGAAGCCATCGAAAATAAACTATAAAAAGATCGTATGAAGTTTTTCAATAAAAAAAATCTTTATAAAAGTTGCGCATTGATATTTCTGGGATGTATGGGAATTACTGCTGCGAATGCACAGGCCAAACCATCCTACACACAATATGTGCTCAACAACTATATCCTGAATCCCGCCGTGTCTGGCATAGAAAACTACACGGATGTTAAAATCAGTAATCGCAATCAATGGATGGGTATCAATGGAGCCCCGGTTTCAACTTATTTTAGCATACATGCACCGATCAATAAATCTGACATGAGAACAACCGCTACCTCTTTTGAAGTGCCGGGCGAAAACCCTCGGGGAGAGCAATATTGGCAACAATACACCGCACCCAAAGCACACCATGGGGTAGGGATGTTGGCCATGAATGACAAAGCTGGCTACATCAACCGTTGGTCAATTGCCGCTTCTTATGCCTACCACCAACCACTGGGAATAAGCACAACTTTGTCTGCGGGGTTCAATGCAGGTATCACCAGCATCAATGTAGACAGAACGAAAATTGATTTTGCCAGTTTAGATCCCAATGATCCTGCCATTGGATTCGCCAATGGCGATTTACGAAAAGTGAAGCCTGAAGTGGGTGCGGGGCTGTGGTTGTATTCTAGGAATTATTTTGTGGGATTGGCAGTACAGAACGTAGTTCCTGGTAAAGTGAGTTTTGCTGCCAACAACGATTATGCAACTTATTATACACCCAATTATTTTCTAACTGGAGGGTATCGTTTTTTGTTGAACAACGATTTTAATTTCATTCCTTCTGTAATGTTACAATACTGGCAACCCCAACTGTTGGGTGTACACGCCAATGCAAAATTGCAATACCGCGATTTGTTGTGGTTAGGAGCCAGTTACCGTTATGGCGATCTGATATCGGGTTATTCGGGTATGGCGGGTGTGAATGTAGGCAACACCTTTAACATCAGTTATGCGTATGAAGTGGCTACCACCAACCGTTTGAGAGCGTACACAGGTAACACACATGAAATTCAAATTGGGTTCATTATCGGCAATAAATTTGGGGATACTTGTCCAAGAAATATTTGGTAGTGATCGATTAAAAATGATAAATGCCGCTGTCGGGGCTTCGAGCCACGGCGAATCATTCATCTTCGATCCTTCTAGAAATAGTAGTTGTTG
>JBIIPY010000019.1:0-37770 GCA_044342365.1 Ferruginibacter sp.
TTGGAGACTTTAGATGTTTTTGTTTGCATGTTATTCTCATTTTATTCGCTGTAACCCAAATATAATGAGACTTTACAATTGTTGAGCAAGCCCTAAATAGATGAAGTACCGTTTTATATTTTTTCTGATTGTATCCGTATCCATTGTAATGAGTTTTGTTCCTAGTGCTGGGAACGGCAACTATATGCAGGTGCCTAAAAAAAACAGCCCCAACCTTCAAATAAGCAACAACAATCCCTATTACATCATCATCGATAAAAGTGACTATGAATTAAAAGTATACGATGATGAAGGATGGTATGCTACTTATCCGATTGTTTTTGGAAGCAAAGACTTGAGCGATAAAATGAGGGAAGGAGATAAAAGAACGCCCACCGGAACCTTTAAAGTGATTCTCAAAAAAATACATCCGAAATGGAGTTATGAATTATTGCTCGATTATCCAAATGAAGAAAGCCATCGCAGGTTTCAACAAAGGAAAGCCATTGGCTTGATTCCTAAAACAGCACGCATTGGTGATGGTATCGCCATTCATGCTACACGCCCCGAAGAAGAATGGACCGTTGATAATTTCTATAATTGGACAGATGGTTGTGTATCTTTAAAATACAGCGAAATGAAAGATTTGTATGAATACATTCCAGTAGGAACTACCGTTACCATACAGCCTTAAAATCTATGAATGCTGGTCTATAAAAATCAGATTACCATCTCCGTAACTTAGAAAACGAAAATCATGCTGCAATGCATATTCGTACAATACTTTCCACTGGTCACCAATAGCCGCCGCCACCAATAACAACAATGTAGATTGAGGTTGATGAAAATTGGTGATGAGCATATTGGCCACTTTAAACCGATAACCTGGTGCTATCAACAATTGTGTTTGTGTAAATATGCGGTTTGTTTGGTGAAGGTCCATCCAATGCAACAATGCTTCCAATGCTTCTTTCGGGGCAATGCTGCTTGTTGAAAGCGGTTCCTGGTACACATCCCACTGGTTCAAACTTAGTTGAGTAAGAGAAGGTTCCAAGGTTGTTTTTACCCCCAGCCAATACAAGGTTTCCAAAGTGCGCAGCGAGGTTGTGCCCACAGCGGCGATGCTTCCAGCAGCATTCATAATGGTAAGAATTTCCGCTTTGTCTACATCAATGTATTCTGCATGCATTTCATGATCCTGCATGGTAGCTGCCTTCACTGGTTTAAATGTGCCAGCACCCACGTGCAGGGTCACAAAGCATTGTCGAATATTTTTTGATGTAAAATTTTCAAAAATTTTCGATGTAAAATGAAGGCCGGCTGTAGGGGCCGCAACAGATCCTTCTTCTTTTGCAAAAATAGTTTGATACCTACTGCTGTCTACGGCATCGGCGCTTCTTTTTATATAAGGTGGCAAAGGCGTATCACCCGCAGCTTCTATAACTGATGCAAAACTATGATGTGCAGGCATCCAGTTAAAAGAAAGCAGATAAGCATCTGATAATTTTTCTTCAAGTTTGGCATAGAGGGTTACCTGCTCACCCTGAATAGTTATTTCTTTTTCTAGTATTTCATTTTTCCATTTCGCCGCTCCGCCCACGAGGCATTTCCATGTGCTGTTTGCTGTAGAAGCCATTACAGTACTGTATTCGGCGATGTTGCCCATTGGTTCCAGACAAAAAACTTCTATAGCCGCCCCGGTTATTTTTTTAAATCGAATGCGTGCATTGATTACTTTGGTATTGTTAAAAACCAACGTGCTGCCAGAAGGAATATAATGATGAATGGCCGCGAAGGTAGATTCACTGATAACTCCATTTTTGTACAGCAACAATTTAGAAGCATCCCTTTCCTGCAAAGGTTGCAGGGCAATTTTTTCGTCGGGAAGTACGTAGTGATAATCTTCTATGCTGATTTGGGCAGGCTGTTTCATTGTTGTAAAAATGTGTTGATTGCTGCTGTCCACTTTTCATTTTCTTTTTTACAGAACGATTCGTGTCCGCTTTGTTCATATACCACCATTTTTTTGGGCGTAGAGATATTGTTGTAAATATCCAGTGTTTCGGCTTCGGTTACTCGAGGGTCGAGTCTGCCCCATTGCAGCAATACCGGTGCTTTGATAGCGCTGGCATAGCGGTAAGGATCGTGGTCGAAGGCCCAGAACCCCCTGATGGTACCACCCCAAAAAGTGAGTAGGGTTCCCAGAGGTTGCGTTGGGAGTTTCATGATTTTTAGCCGACCTTCTACTGCACTTTCCAATGAGCCAAATGGCATATCTAAAATGATCTTTGATGGAGTAATAGCATAATCTTTCACTGCTTTGGTAATGGTAGATGCGCCCATAGAAGCACCATACAATACTATGTTTTTTTCGCCCTTTTTTACAAGGTAATCGTAGGCTAATTTTACGTCTTCTGCTTCTTTAAAACCAATGGTACAAGTATTGCCTTCGCTTCCGCCGTGTGCTCTAAAATCGACCAGTAAGGTATTGTATCCAAGTTTTCTAAAATGTGCCGCTTCGGGCAAGTGAGAAGATTTTTTGCCGCCATGCCCGTGAAAAATGGCTATCGTTCCTACCGAAGAATCTACTTTCATCCACCATGCTTCTAGATCAATGCCATCTTGGGTAGTGAGGGATACTGTTTCAAAAATAGTGTCTGCGGGAATGTTTTGTTGTTTCACTGCATCAAATCCAAATAAGAGGTCTGCGGTTTTGTCCCATCCCGTTTTGCTTTCTTTTGGTTTTACGGTTATCTCGTTGGGTTCGTAATAATGTGTGAATTTATATGCATGAAAAATGACCACAATATTCAACAAAATAAACAATACGAGCACCGTTTTAAGCAACCATTTTAACCCCTTTTTCATAAAATCGAATTTTTTCAAAATTACGGGGAACTTTGTATAAACGGTAAAATAAGTTGGCGCAGATTGGCTAAGTTTGTAATTCTTATTTATTAAAAAAATAGACTATGCAATTTTCGAAAAAAATGATGGTAGCTGCTTTCACCTTCGGTACGCTGGTAGCAACTGCACAAACATCAAAGTTTGAATGGAAGCAAGCTACTGCGGATGGTTACACGTACAAGTACGTTACCAATGACCCGTCTAAGGCAAGATTCTATACCCTGAAAAACGGATTGTCCGTCATTTTAAGTCCTACCAACAAAGACCCCCGTATCCAATGTTATGTGGCCATTAAGGCAGGGAGCAAAACAGACCCCGCCACCAATACTGGTTTGGCTCATTACCTAGAACACATGATGTTTAAGGGTACCGATAAATTTGGAACCTTAGATTATGCGAAAGAAAAAGTGGAGCTCGACAAAATAAATGCTTTGTATGAGCAGTACAACAAAACTACCGACGAAGCACAACGCAAAGCTATCTACCGCCAGATAGATTCTGTAAGTGGAGTAGCCAGTAAATACGCCATTGCCAATGAGTACGACAAAATGATGAGCTCTATGGGTGCACAGGGAACCAATGCCTTCACTTCTTTTGAACAAACGGTTTATACAGATGATGTTCCATCTGCATCCATTGATAAATACATCACCGTACAAGCGGAGCGTTTTCGCGATCTTCAGCTGCGTATTTTTCATACCGAACTAGAAGCAGTGTATGAAGAAAAAAACAGAGGCTTGGATACCGACAGCAGAAAAATATCTGAAACCCTGTTTGCAGAGTTGTTTAAAAACCACAATTATGGTTTGCAAACCACCATCGGAACCATCGAACATCTAAAAAATCCATCGTTGGTAGAGATCAGAAAATACTTCAATACTTATTATGTGCCCAACAATATGGCGGTAGTAATGAGCGGTGATTTTGATCCCAATCAGATGATCAAAAAATTAGACAATGCCTTTGGGTACATGCAAAGCAAGCCGGTACCAAAATATACTTTCAATCCAGAAACACCCATCGCTACTCCTATTTTAAAAGAAGTGGTAGGGCCGGATGCAGAAAGCGTAACCATCGGTTTCCGGTTACCTGGTAACAAGTCGAAAGATGTATTGCTCGCCGATCTAGTGGGGCAAATTCTTACCAATGGCCGCGCAGGTTTGTTGGATTTGAATTTGGTAAAAAAACAAAAATTACTGAGGGCTTCTGCTTCTACTTATACCCTGATCGATTATGGTATTTTATACATGAGTGGAAACGCCACACAGGGCCAGTCTTTAGAAGAGGTAAAAAGTTTGATGTTGGGTGAAATTGATAACCTGAAAAAAGGAAATTTTGACGATAACCTCATCACTTCTATCATCAACAATGTAAAAAAGAATACCATTCTTTCTACCGAAACCTACGGCGCCCGAGCCGGTAAATTGATGGAAGCCTTCACCAACGAATTAGATTGGAAAGAGCAGGTAGCTTATGTTGAAGATTTGTCGAAAATTACAAAAGCAGACATCGTAGCTTTTGCCAACAAGTATTTTGGTGAAAACTATGTAGCCGTTTTTAAAAGAAAAGGCGAAGATAAAAACATTGTAAAAGTAGAAAAGCCTACTATTACACCGGTTGAAACCAACAGTACCAAACAATCCCCTTTTGTAAAAACGGTTAACAGCATGCCTGCATCGCCCGTTAGTCCTGTTTGGATCAACTACACTAAAGATTTGCAACAAACCAAAATTGGTCCTGCACGTGTTTTGTATGTTCAAAACAAAGACAATAGTATCTTCCGTTTACGTTATCGTTTTGATATGGGTACATGGCACGATAAGAAATTGGCTGTTGCTGCCCAATACCTTTCCTTTTTGGGAACAGCAGATAAGTCGGCAGAAGACATCACCAAAGAATTTTATAAAATTGCCTGCAGCTTCAACGTGAGTGCAGGAACAGAATACACTACCGTGTTGATTGAAGGGTTGCAGGAAAATTTTGAAAAAGCAGTTGCTTTGTTCGAAAATGTGTTAGAGAACTGTAAGGCAGATGAAAAGGCCTTGGCTTCACTGAAAGCGAGAATTGCAAAATCAAGAACAGACGCCAAAGCTAACAAGGGTGCTATCTTAAATGGGTTAACCGCTTATGCAAGATTTGGCGCAAACAACCCGTTCAATTACACCATGAGTGACGAGGAATTAAAAAACTTAACTGCTGCTGAATTGGTGAATACGTTGCACAACCTCAATCAGTATCCTCACCAGGTGATGTATTACGGTCCGCAAACATTGCCAGCATTGACCGCTTCTATCAAAAAAGTACATAAAATTCCTGCTGCATTTGCAAAGGCACCTGCAAAAGTTGATTTCAAACCCGCTACACAAACAGCCAACCAGGTATTGTTTGCAGATTACAATATGGTGCAGGCCGAAACACGCTGGATCAGAAACAGCAGTTTATTCAACGTAGAAGAAGAAGCAACAGTGAACATGTTCAATAATTATTTTGGTGGTGGTATGAGCGCCTTGGTGTTCCAAACCATCCGTGAATCTAAAGCATTGGCATATTCTACATTTGCATTTTATGTGAGTCCAGAGAAAAAAACCGAACCTTATTTCACCATCGCATATGTAGGAAGTCAGGCAGATAAATTCAACGAAGCGGTGGTTGCCATGAACGAGCTGCTGAATGATATTCCTGAAATATCATCTAACATCGAATTTGCAAAGAACAGTATCAAAAAAGATATTGAAACGCAAAGGATAACGCAGGATGGGATCATCTTCAATTTCTTGGATGCAGAGCAGAAGGGTTTGAAAGAAGACCTGCGGATAAAAAAATACGCTGCTGTTGATAAAATTGGATATCCTGAACTAAAAGCATTTCACGCCAAATACATCGCAGGCAAGCCATATACTTATGCAGTGTTGGCTTCTGAAAAAAGTGTAAAAGCAGAAGATCTTCAAAAACTGGGAGAGGTTAAAAAACTCAGTTTGCAGGAAATTTTCGGATACTAAGTTTTAAACCATAGAGCCTACGAACTGCCGCCGATTACGCGGCAGTTCGTATTTTAGACCAAACTGTTCAGTGTTCTCTGGAATATTTTACAAAATTTAAACATAAAGGGTTTGTATATGTTAACTAATTTACCTTTTTTTGCAAATCAAATGAAAACAATAGCGTTCATATTTCTTGCCATTTTCACGGTAGTGCAAACCGCACCAGCGCTAAAGAGTTTGTACAATGATATCAACGTTTCTATTTTTAATCCGGATGAAGAAAAAGGCTCAGAAAAGGTAAACGAGAACACAATAGAAGAGATTAAAGAAAAAAAGAACTACTTACAACAGTATACAACAGAAAATAGAAGGGTAGTCATAAAAACGGCTTTTAGCTTTCACAATAACCAGCACAAACTTCCACTTCCTTTATTGGATCGGTTTACCCCACCTCCAAATGCGGCTTAATTGGTTATAATCTATTAAAGAATATCTTCAATATTTATTTACTGTTTTACCAACGCTAAACATTCTTATATGTCTGCTAAGAACAATCCTGTATCCAGGATACTCCGGTTATTGAAATTGGAGAAAGCTGAAATCAGCGGAATCTATTTCCACGCCATCCTAAATGGGTTAATACAACTTTCCTTGCCTGTGGGTGTACAAGCCATCATTGGGTTTGTGCTGGGTGGAGCAATGTCAACTTCCCTCGTTGTACTCATTACATTGGTGGTTCTGGGAGTACTATTTTCGGGTATGCTTCAAATTGGACAAATGCAATTGATTGAAAAAGTGCAGCAGAAAATATTTGTTCGGTACAGCTTAAATTTAGCCGACCGCATCCCTAAAATTGACCTCAAAGCTGCAGATGATTATTATCTTCCAGAACTGATGAATCGTTTTTTTGAAGTGCCCACCCTTCAGAAAAGTTTGGCAAAACTGTTGTTGGATATTCCTACCGCCACCATACAAATTTTGTTTGGTTTAATTCTATTGTCCTTTTATCATCCCGCCTTTATCCTATTTGGATCTATGTTGGTATTAACACTTTGGCTTATCTTATACTACAGTGGCAACCGAGGGTTATCAACCAGTTTGGATGAGAGCATGTACAAATACAAAGTGGCTTCCTGGTTAGAGGAAATGGCCCGCTTGGTAAAAACCTTTAAATTTTCTAAAGGGTCATCCCTGAATCTGGAAAAAGCCGATGAGTTCACCACCAGCTATTTAATTGCCAGAAACCAGCACTTCAACATTCTGCAATTTCAATATAAAATTTTGGTGGGTTTTAAAGTACTCATCACTGCTTCCATGCTCATTGTAGGGTCTGTGTTGTTGGTGAATCAGCAGCTCAACATCGGTCAGTTTATCGCAGCTGAAATCGTGATCATCACAGTCATAAACTCTGTAGAAAAATTAATAGGTAATTTGGATAGTGTGTACGATGTTCTTACATCGGTAGAAAAAATCGGAAAAATAGCCGACCAGCCCATAGAAGCTGATGGCAACATGGAATTTCCCACCCAACAGCAGGGTATTGCTGTTCAAATGCAACAAGTGTCTTTTGGTTATACAGACAATACTATTGAGCTTTCTGGTTTATCGATGAGCATCACCCCGGGTCAAAAAGTATGCATCTCGGGCGGTGAAAGCAAAGGGAAGTCTACGATATTAAAACTCCTTACTGGAGCGTATACCAATTATACCGGTTCTATCATGATCAACGGTTTGCCCATCGGTAATTACAACCTTGATTCTATGCGCAGCAAGATCGGTATTATGCTCGATCAGCAAGGGGTTTTTAACGGAACCATTTGGGAAAATATCAGCATGGGTAATCCACACATTCATCATGAGCAGGTGATTCTGTTGTTTGAAATGACCGGTTTACAAGATTACTTGGCAGGTCAAAAAAAAGGATTAAATACAGTATTGTCTACAGCTGGAAACAAGCTATCTGAAAGGGTTTTACGCAAAATCTTGTTGATTCGTGCATTGGTAGGAAATCCTAAAATGTTGTTGTTAGAGGAGCCCTGGTTAGGCTTGGAAGAACACCAAAAACGGTCTATTCAACAATATTTGCTCAATGCTTTGCCAGACACCACAGTATTGGTGGTGAGCAACGACAACGAATTCGCCAGCAAATGTGATCAGGTAATTGAAATCGTATAAAAGTAAAATTATTGTTATGAACACCCAGTTTCAAGATAATCATCAGTGGAAGTCACTGACATCCATTTACAGATATAATAAAAAAAGCAGGATCCGCAAATGGTTTTTTGGATTGATGCTGCTGCTCATCGTATGTTTATTTCTGCCCTGGACGCAAAACATACGGAGCATGGGCAGTGTTACTACGCTTCGCCAAGAACAACGCCCACAGGAAATAAATACCATCATACCAGGTAAGGTGCTAAAATGGTTTGTAAAAGAGGGCGATTTTGTAAAGGCTGGCGACACCATTCTGCAATTGTCGGAAATTAAAGACGAGTACCTCGATCCTCAATTGTTGGATAGAACCAAGGAGCAATTGGTTGCCAAAGAACAAACCATCGATTATTACAAAAACAAAGTAGATGCCACGGGAACACAGATAGATGCTATGTCGCAGGCATTGGTTTTTAAAATTGACCAGTTAGAAAATAAATTGGTTCAATTAGACCTTAGATATAATTCGGCAGAGAATGATTTTAAAGCGGCAGACAATGATTTTACCATTGCCTCTAAACAATACCAACGCCAAAAAGTGATGTTCGATAGTGGGCTTGTATCGCTGCCACAATTGGAACAAAGGAATTTAGCATTTCAAAACTCGATGGCGAAAAGAATTTCTGCCCAAAACAATTTGGCCAACATCAAACAGGAAATAAGCAATGCCAAGATCGAAATGAATGCGGTGCGACAAGAGTATGCTGAAAAAATCTCAAAAGCAAAGGGGGACCAGTTTCAATCACTTTCAGAAATTACCACTGGTGCTGGTGAAGTTGCCAAGCTGCAAAATCAGTTTAGCAACTATAGTATTCGAAACGGCCTTTACACTATTCTTGCACCACAGAGCGGACAAATAAACAGGGCAAAAAAAGCGGGTATTGGAGAAATTGTAAAAGACGGAGAGATGCTGGTACAAATTGTTCCAGATAAAGTTGAATATGCCATCGAAATTTTTGTTCGCCCGGTCGACCTCCCTTTGATACAAAAAGGGCAAAGCGTACGGTTTATGTTTGATGGTTTTCCGGCGATTGTTTTCAGTGGATGGCCCAAAGGTTCTTTCGGTACGTTTGGAGGAATCATAGTAGCAATAGAAACCTCCGTTTCATCCAATGGAAACTTTAGGGTGTTGGTAATAGAAGATCCAAAAGAGCAGCCATGGCCCAAACAATTGAGTATGGGTACAGGGGCAATGGGCATGGCGTTGTTGAAAGATGTGCCCATTTGGTATGAGTTATGGCGAAACGTGAACGGGTTTCCACCAGATTACTATACGCTGAAAGAACCGGCGCAAACACAGAAAAAATAAATCATGAAGAAATTTTTAATTAGCATATTGTTCACTTATTCAATACTGTGGGTAAAGGCACAGGATAGCAGCAGGTTGAGTTTATCTTTTGAAGAATACATGAGCATTGTTAAGCAATACCATCCCATTGCGAAACAGGCAGATATTCAAATTGAAAAAGCAAAAGCGGCGTTGTTGTCGGCAAGAGGAATGTTTGATCCGTTGCTCGAAACTCAAACTGCCCAAAAATCATTTGATGGTATTCGTTATTACAATTCAGTAGATCCTTCATTAACCATTCCTACATGGTATGGTATAGAATTGTATGCAGGTACAGGTTATTTATCAGGATCGAGGGTAGACCCAACAGAAACACTGGGAGAAATAAGTTATGTAGGGGTTTCGGTTCCATTGGCTAGAAATTTATTAATGGATAAAAGACGGGCAGCTTTAAAAACAGGTGCCATTTACAGAGACCTAAGTGTTGTAGAAAGAAGAACGATCGTGAACGACCTCTTGTTAGATGCAGCCGCTGCTTATTGGAGTTGGGTAAGAGATTATGAAGTGTTGCAGGTGGTAAACAAGGCAGTATTGGTAAATGAAGATAGGATGCGGTTTATCAGAAGCGCCACCAACATTGGCGAACGGGCGGTGATAGATACAGTAGAAGCGTTGGCACAATTGCAACAGTTTCGTTTTTTACAAAATCAGGCCAATGTGCAATTTGCTAATGCTGCTATAGAACTTAGCTTATTTCTTTGGCAACAAAATTCAATACCATACAATCTCAGTACCAATGTAAGTCCAACTAAAAATTTATTGGATGCTGCAGGCAAGGAAGCAGGAGACCCCGTACTGGCAGATCTTTTACAAACCGCATCGCTCAACCATCCTAAACTCACGAGTTTCGATTTTAAACTAAGGGCACTTGAAGTAGAACGTCGTTTAAAATTTCAAGAACTTTTGCCGTATGTTCAACTAAAATACAACCAACTGGGTAAAGGATACAATGTAATTAAAACAGCTTCTGCATTTTTATCAGACAACAATTACAAATTTGGGATTGGTTTTTCCATGCCCCTGCGTTTGTCGGAAGGTCGTGCTGCTTACACAACCGCAAAATTAAAAATTACTGAAACCGCCATTCAGCAAGATTATACCCGTATTCAAATCATGAACAAAGTGAAGCAGGTATTCAATGAGCAAATCAATATCAAAAATCAAATTTCACTGCAGGAGCAGATGTATCTTAATTACCTAAAGTTACAACGAGCCGAAGAAACCCGTTTTGCCAATGGGGAAAGTTCTTTATTTCTCATTAATGCAAGGGAAAACAAAACCATAGAATCATTACAGAAATTGGTAGAACTGCGCTCTAAATATTTTGAAATTCGTGCCAAATTGCAAAATGCAGTGGGCGTTTTTTAAAGCATTAAAACTTTTATATTTTATACAAAAATGGCTGAGCGTGCAATGCTCAGCCATTTTTATTTAGAGTAAACTTTATTGTTTTTTCAACGCCTCATAAATAGCTTCATGAATTTTTGGACGAACATTCATGCGTAACAGCGTATTGCTTACCGATGGGTGTACCCTGTTGCTCAGAAAAACATACACTAAATTTTGTGTAGGATCTGCCCAAGTGCATGTACCCGTAAAACCAGTATGGCCAAAGGTTGCAGGCGATGCAGATAGCGTAGGGTATGGCTCTTTTCTACTGGCATTGTCTTTTTCGGGCTTGTCGAATCCATAACCTCTTCTGCTAATGTTGCTTTGGTATTTTGTAAAGAGTTGAACAGTAGCTTCGCTCAGGTAACGATGGCCATTGTAAATGCCACCGTTCAGCAGCAACTGCATAATGGCTGCAATATCGTATGCGTCGCTAAACAATCCGGCATGGCCCGCAACACCACCCATCATAGCGGTTCCCTGATCGTGTACATAACCCTGTAACAATTGTTTTCTAAATAGCTGGTCATCTTCTGTTGGGACTATTTTTTTTAATGCATGTTTTTGTAGGGGAAGAAAACCCACAGCACTTAAGCCCATGCGGGCGTAAAAATGTTGTTGAACATAGTCATCTATCGAAAGGCCACTCACCGATTCAACAATTTTTGCCAGGTAAATAAAATCATTGTCGCTGTATACATATTTACCTGATGGCACCACCGCACTCCTGATAATTTTTTGCTCAATGCTATCCAGCCATCCCTTGTGCATGTAAAGATGGTGGGCCACTGGAACTGAAAAATTTTCATCTGGTTTATCGTTGTAAATACCAGGCAAAAAATTGCCACTGCTGTCGATGGTTTCTTTGTAAAACGGAATGTAAGGCACCATTCCAGCCTGGTGCAATAATATTTGGTCTATCCTCAAACCAGCTTTATTGCTACCCCTTACCGAGGCCAGATAATACCCCAATGTTTTATTCAACTCCAGTTTTCCTTCGTCGTATAACTTCATTACTGCAATAGTAGTGGCACAAATTTTGGTAACAGAAGCCATGTCGAACACCGACCCTGTTTGCATTGGCTGCTCTTTGCTGTAGGTATAATTTCCATATGATTTTTGAAAGGCAATGGCCCCATCCTTCACCACTAAAACCACACATCCAGGGGTGGCTTGGTTAGCAATGGCATCGTTGGCAATAGAATCTATTTTTTGTGTAGTAGCTACATCCATCTTCCATTGTTGACCGCTGTTATTTTTAAAGCTATGTGCCAAGCCCAACCCAAATTTCATTTCAGCACAAACCGTAACGGGCAACACGCCTTTGTAATTGCTTTTGCCCTGCAACATATCTGCGGCTGCGCCCTGCACCACTGCGTCGTCTTCATAACAAACAACCAAATTGCGGGCATCACACCAGTTTTTGGCCGCATACGCATTGCCAAACTGAAAAATGATGCTGTTGGTCTGTTGTTGCAGTTGACTCAACAACGCTATTTCTTGTTCAGTAATACCAAAGTTGGTAGCAGATGAGCGTCCCATATTGTGTACGCCAATCACAACGTTTTTATAAGTAGCTTTTAATTTTTTTACAAATGCAGGTACATCGGCTAAAGATTTTATTAGGGCATCTGTCATGAACACATCTGCATTGTAATCAGCCTTCATTCTTTTGGCCAATGCATTGTGCTCATTGATGCCCAACGCTACAAAAGCCACATCGCCCTTTTTGTTAAACTCAAAAGGCGACAATGGGAAAAAACGATCATTGCTTTTTTTCAATAAGGTGATGGCATTTTCAGCAACTTTTTTCCGCATGGCCGAAATGCCGTCGTTTAAATCGGCAGTAATATTTTTTACATTGATGGGCGTGTAGGCGCCTAATCCATATTCGTATTTGGCCATCAACACTTTTTTACAATGTATTTCAATATCCTGCCAACTGATGCTGCCAGCCGAAATAGCTTGGGTGATTTTTGAAATAGCCAAGGGCACATCGCCCGGCAAACACAACATGTCATTGCCTGCAATAATAGATTGAACGGCCGCTTCACCGTCTGGGAAAAATTTACGTACACCCTGCATCTCCAATGCATCGGTGAATGTGAGGCCGTTGTAGCCGATGGTTTGCCTGAGTAATACATTGATGTTTTGTGGCGACAAAGAAGTAGCTCTGTTTGCAGTATTGTCGATGGCAGGAATGTACAAATGGGCAATCATCACACTCCCAACGCCCGCTTCAAAGATTTTGCGGAAAGGATATAGCTCCAAAGAATCCAATTCTACCAAACTTTTATTAATCACCGGAAGATCATAATGAGAGTCTACAGCAACGTCGCCATGACCCGGAAAATGTTTGGCGCAAGCCATTACGCCTACATCCTGCATGCCCCGCATGTATGCTATACCATAATTAGCCACTTTGTATTTGTCTTCTCCAAAACTTCTATCGTTGATCACCGGGTTCATGGGATTGTTGTTCACATCAACAACCGGCGCATAGTTTACATGAATGCCAATTCTTTTGCATTGCTCTCCCACCAATCTGCCATATTCATACACAATGTTTTGATCTTGCATGGCACCCAACATCATTTGTTTGGGTAAAGGCAGTACACTGTCTGTCATACGCATACCTACGCCCCATTCTGCATCAATACACATCATGATGGGGGTTTTGGCTTTAGCCTGTAGTCGGTTCATGGCAAGGGCTTGTTCCGTTGGGCTTCCCTGAAACAAGCAAATACCACCTATATTATATTGCTGTACCAGTTTGGAAACCTCCTCTTCAAAAAAGGTTACTTTCTTTGTTTTTCCATCAATGGTCGATAAACGAACCACCATCAACTGCGCAATTCTTTCTTTGTTCGATAAAGTGTTGTAAACACTGTCTGACCAATGTTGCGCGGCCGCTTTGGTTGGTTTTGAAACAAATTGTGCAGTACTGATGAAACAAGCAAAAACAAGTAGAAGGCAGGCAAATAATCGAATAACCATGAATAAAATTTATAGTGAAGAGGATGTGTTATTTTTGCGATACAAAATACAGGATTTTGCCCGATATAATTCAATTACTGCCCGATAACATTGCCAACCAAATTGCTGCTGGCGAAGTTATTCAAAGGCCTGCCAGTGCTGTGAAGGAGTTGTTAGAAAACGCCGTAGATGCGGGTGCCGACGAAATACGCCTGCTCATCAACGATGCAGGAAAAGCCTTGATACAAGTGATAGACAATGGCAAGGGCATGAGTGAAACCGATGCCAGGATGGCTTTTGAAAGGCATGCCACTTCTAAGATTAAAAATATAGATGATTTGTTTCGCATTAAAACCATGGGGTTTAGGGGGGAAGCTTTGGCTAGCATCGCAGCCGTGGCTCAGGTAGAGTTAAAAACAAAAAGAACGGAAGATGAAGCAGGGGTTTTGTTAGAAATAGAAAACAGCACGGTATTGCGGCAAGAGCCAGTGGCAGTGGAAAAAGGTACCAGCATCGCCATGAAAAACCTGTTCTTCAATGTGCCGGCCAGAAGAAATTTTTTAAAAAGCAACGCCTCCGAATTAAAACACATCATCGATGAATTCATCCGAGTGGCCATGGCCTTCCCTGAATTGTTTTTTTCGTTAAGCTCTAATGGCCAACAAGTTTTTCATTTAGAAAAGGGTACGCTCAAACAACGCATTGTTCAAATTTTGGGCAACAGCTACAATGCAAAACTGGTAAGTGTACAAGAGCAAACAGATTACCTCAACATCATCGGTTTTGTGGGTAAGCCTGAAACGGCTAAAAAAACAAGAGGCGATCAATATTTTTTTGTGAACAACCGTTTTATCAAAAGTGCTTATTTACACCACGCGGTGATGAATGCTTTTGATGAGATGATTGCCAAAGACAGTTACCCGATGTATGCGTTGTTTATCGATTTGGATCCTGCTCAACTAGACATCAATGTGCATCCCACCAAACAAGAAATAAAATTTGAAGACGAAAAAATCGTGTACGCGTTTGTGCAAAGTGCCGTAAAACACGCATTGGCGCAATTCAGCATTACACCTACGCTCGACTTTGATTTGGATGCTTCCATCCAACATTTAGATGCAGTGAACAAACCCTTCACCGATCAAATAAAATCGAGTACTGCCTCTTCTTCTTTGTACCAAAGTTTTACACAAAAAAACCAGGCGCACTTCATCGATACTAAAAAAGAGTTAGGTCATTGGAAAGATTTTTATAACAGTCCGAACAAACAAACCGGTTCATCAGATTTGGATCCTACCATCACCTCCAGCGCCCAACCTTTTAAGTCTGTGTATTCAAGTATTCCAACACAGGGAACCATTCCTCATAGTTTGTCTGCACATTTTGAATTGATGCAAATTCACCAGTCTTACATTGTGGTGCAAAATGCGGCAGGATACATGCTCGTGAACCAGCAGAATGCCCATGAGCGGGTGTTGTATGAAAAATTTTCAAACGCAATCACAGGCAAGGCCATAGCTACCCAACGCAGTTTGTTTCCTACCACCATTGAATTATCTGCAGCAGATGCCGTGATGCTCACTGAATTGATGCCCGATATGCAGCAATTGGGCTACCAGCTAGAACCCTTTGGTAACAATACATTTGTAATACAAGGTACCCCTGCCGACTTAGAAGATGGCAATGAAAAAGTGGTGTTGGAAAAAATGCTGGAGCAATACAAACATTTTAGCAGCGATATGAAGTTTAGCAAAAGAGAAAAGCTGCTTCGCTCCATGGCTTTGCAACAATCGGTAAAAGCCGGCACCTCGCTCTCCAATAAAGAAATGACCAACCTCTTGCAAGATTTATTTGCCTGCGAAGTTCCCAACAGTACGCCCAATGGTAAGCCTACGTTCATGGGTTTCAAAAAAGATGAATTGGATAAGATGTTTGGGAGATAGGTGAAAAGGTATTCGTCAAGTTTAAAATCGTTCCAACAACTTTCTGAAAAATTCGTATGTTATTCCGACTACAATGTGAGAAAATCTCATCACTCAATCAATACCGCTCCCTAACAGCCCTCAAAAACTCCTCTACCGCTTTTCTCACCGGGGTGGCACTGGTTTGGTAATTGTTGGCCAAAATAGAAAAAACCAATAGCTTGTTTTTCTTGGTGATGAGGTAGCCACTCAACGAGCAATTGTTGCTGAGGGTACCAGTTTTGGCAAAGATGAAACCCGCTTCAGTTTTGTAATAACTGCTCAAGGTTCCTTCTCCGCCGGTAGGCAATATATTTTTGATGCGATCGAAATCAAATGTTTGTTTGAGTTGGTTCAAAACATACACAAAACTTTGGGGTGTAAACAAATTGTATCTGCTGAGCCCGCTCCCATCTACCCATTTGGGTAATTGTGGAATGGCCTTTAAATCATTTTTTAGCAGATAATCAATCATATCCCCATCGCTCATATAACCCAGTTTTTCATTGCTGGCCATGAGCAAGGTTTGTTCTGCAAAAAAATTATCGCTCCACTTCATCATGGGTTTAAACAATGAATCGCTGGGTTGCGAATGCACAACAAATGTTCGGATTATTTGAGTTGAATCTGTTTTACCCGCTGGTTGAATGTTTTGATGAATCGTATCTTCCAAAATATCAAATGCCAGTGGCAGTGAACTGATGAAGGGGATCACTATGTTACTGCTCTTTTTTCCATTGGCCACATAGCTAAAGTCGTTGCTGTACCTGCTCCTACTCACCTCTTTGATGTAACCACTGTCGGCATTGTTTTTTGCAATCAAATGATCGACAGCTCTTTTTGGAAAATAAGTTGGCGCCGATGCGGTACCTGTTACTACCAATGAATTGCCAAAAACCGGCATGGCCGATCTTTCATTCATATAGCTGGCATCGTAATCGTCCCATGCCCAGCCTCTACCGTGTCCATTGATGGTGGGTAGGTTAAGGTTGGCAAACAACGGAGTTGTTTGTTTTCTCAAAAAATCTACCACCGGTTGCCTTTCAAAATCTGGATGCAACAAGGTAGGATCCCCTGTTGGGGTTATAATCAATGCATCATTGGTTATCGTAATTTTCATTCCTACCAAACTATCACCCAAGTATTTCATACCGGCATACAATGAAAACAATTTGGTATTGCTGGCGGGTATAAAATATTTATCGCCGTTGTAGTTGTACAAATATTTACCGGTGGCGGGTTCAAAAATACTGATGCCGATGTGCCCGGCAGAAATGGCACTGTCTTTTAACAATATCCTGTTGGCTTGCTTACTCAGCTCTTTGTTGATGGAACAAGAAAACAACCAACAAGTGATGATGGCTACAAGAAAACATTGGGTGCTGTATGTGGCTGTAAATTTCATGCGGCATTAATTTCGTTCCTGCACCCGCAACCACCTTTCCGGAATCTGGTTGTTGCTAGCAGAAAGATAGTCGTTGTAACTGCAGGCTGTAAAACGTTTATCGGGCATCTGCATCCACCAACGATTTGTTTTTTTGCTTTGTAAAAACACCGTTTCTACTTCTGCAAAAACGGTATGGTATTCGTTGAAAAATTCACGATTTGTAAGCGCAGCTTCTTGCTTACAACGATTTTTTCCATCAATAAAATACCAAATCATCTGCGATATTTGTTTGGCCGTCATCTCTTCTACATCGTCGTAAGGCTTGTAACCATAAATGCCCACGCTGTTCATCTTGCTGCTAAACCCGGCATAACGAATAAGCATACACGCTTCTACGCCGGTGAGGCCGTTCGGACAATTTTTATTGGCCGGCGCATCGCTGTGTTTGATGGCGCTGATATCGAAACTCAACAAATGACTGTTTCTAAAAACAGGTTCAATTTCTTCTATGTTTTGAGTTACCGTTCCAACCCTAAAACAATCGAAACGAAGCTTGTCCATCGTTTCTAACATTCTCGGATGCACAAAATAACTCTGGAAGCCGATGTGGTTGTAGTGCTTCACCATATTGGGCTCGCCGGTAAGCATTTCCATCAAAAAGTTTTCGCTTCTGATGGGGCTTTCTCCTCTAAGGTCAATCATTGCATCTACGCAAGTGGCTTCTACCTGTTGGTTCAACTCAATGTAGGCTTGGTATTGTGCCAGCGTGATGTCGTGCGATCCTCCCAAGATCAACACCGTTTTATTCATCCGAAACAATTCTGCTAAAATGGTTTTGATAGCGGCATAACTGTCGTTGATACTGGCTCCTTTTTTTACATTGCCCAAATCGGCAATGATCACGTCTGTATGCCAATAATGCAATCGGTACAAGTGTTTGCGAATAACGTTGGCGGCATCATTGTCTGATTCAAAATACCCATTACCCCTGAATTCTGTAACGCCCAGTAAAATGATGTCTGCATGTTCTACATCCGGCAATTCTTCGGTGAATATTTGGATGTGCTTGGCCAGCTGACCATCGGTATACCCTTCGTCGTGGTTCAACTCATGTAATGGTACTGGTTCTAAAAATTCTATTAGATCTAACATACTTCAAAAAAGTTTGAGGCAAACCTAACAGATTAATGGGAGAATTGCGACGTAGCTCACTGCTTTTTCAGTAAAAATTCACTTGATATTTTCCGTCTTTCACAAATAAGCCATTCTACAGCGCCAAGTATTCTGAAACACTCTCCTTACCTTTGCAGGCTTAATAGTTAACAACAACACCATGTTAGATAAACAATCAGTTTTAAGTGAAGTAGTGATCAAATTTGCCGGCGATAGTGGTGATGGTATGCAGCTCACCGGCACCCAGTTTACCAACAACAGTGCGATGCTGGGCTTGGACTTGGCCACTTTTCCCGACTTCCCAGCAGAGATCAGGGCCCCAATAGGTACACTACCAGGGGTGAGTGGATTTCAGTTGCGCTTTAGCAGCGACCGCATTTTTACCCCAGGCGATGAATGTGATGTATTGGTGTCCATGAATGCAGCCGCATTAAAAGTGAACCTGAATGGGTTGAAAAAAGGTGGAAAGATCATCGCCAATATCGATGGTTTCGATAGCAGAAACCTTCGTTTGGCCAATTACCCCGAAGGCATCAATCCTTTGGAAGACAATAGCCTGGATTCGTACGAAGTCATTAAAATGGACGTTACCAAAATGACCCGCGAAGCCCTGAAGGATATTACCATGGGGACCAAAGAAAAAGACCGTGCAAAAAACATGTTTGTATTGGGTTTTTTATACTGGATGTACAACCGTAGTATGGACAATACCATTGCCTTCCTCAACGAAAAATTTGGTAAAAAACCAGAGATCCTCGAAAGCAATGTGAAAGCCCTGCAAAGCGGATACAATTACGGCGACACTACAGAAACCTTTACCGATCGCTATTCTGTAGACAAAGCAAAAATGGAACCCGGCACATACCGTTCCATCATGGGCAACCAAGCATTGGCTTATGGCTTGATTGCCGCATCACAAAAAAGCAACTTGCAGCTGTTTTTAGGATCGTATCCCATTACACCCGCTTCTGATATTTTACACGAGCTGAGTAGGTACAAATCATTTGGCATTAAAACCTTTCAGGCAGAAGATGAGATAGCGGCCATTACTTCGGCTATTGGTGCCAGTTATGGAGGCCAAATTGGTTTAACCACCACGAGTGGACCCGGGATGGCCCTGAAAACAGAAGCCATGGGATTGGCCATGATGTTAGAAATTCCTTTGGTGATTTGTAATATTCAACGGGGTGGGCCCAGCACTGGTTTGCCCACTAAAACAGAACAAAGCGATTTGATGCAGGCATACTATGGCAGAAACGGCGAATGCCCGATCCCGATCGTATCTGCAAGCACACCCAGCGACTGTTTTGAAGCAGCCTACGAAGCAGTACGCATTGCCTTGCAACATATGACCCCAGTTATTTTATTAAGCGATGGATATATAGCCAATGGTGCAGAACCCTGGAAGTTTCCGGCTTCTGCAGACTTACCCGCTATTGAAGTACAATTCAAAACACAACTGGGCGACGGGGAAGAAAAATTTCAACCTTATCTGCGCGATGAAAAAGGGGTGCGACCATGGGTAATACCAGGCACACCGGCTCTGGAGCACCGCATTGGAGGGTTGGAAAAACAAAACATCACTGGTAACATCAGTTACGATTCTGAGAACCACCAACTGATGGTAAAATTGCGCCAAGAAAAAGTGGATAAAATTGCTCAATACATTCCCAAACAAAAACTAGATAGTGGGCCAGAAGAAGGAAAGATTTTGGTACTGGGTTGGGGAAGTACCTACGGCGCCATTAAAAGCGCTTGTTTAGAATTGCAGTCGGAAGGCCATGCCGTTTCGCATGCCCATCTCCGTTATGTTCGTCCTTTCCCTGAAAATTTGGGTGAACTGATGAGCAAATTCGATAAAGTGATTATCCCGGAAATCAACAACGGACAGCTCGTTAAAATTATTCGTGATCAGTTTTTGATCGATGCCAAAGCTTACAACAAAATCATGGGGATTCCAATCACCAAAGGTGAATTGATCGCTTTTATTAAACAGGAATTGTAAAAAATACGAAGTTCTATTCAATAAAAAATCCCGATTATGATCGGGATTTTTTATTGAATTTTTTTGGAAAGATGTGATTTGTAAAACCAATGTGATTTATATAATATGCCAATATTTTATAAATATTATCCCGAATGCTTTCGGGAGTAAATGCCGATGTTATCAAACAAATAGTACAATCAGGCGATAGCCGATAATGGACCATATTGTTTGTCCAATCGGTATAAATGCTATTATCAAAAATTGCTGCAACAATACATTACATATTTCTTCTGTACTGACCACCCACGGTGTACAATGCATTGGTGATTTCCCCCAACGAACAATACTTCACTGTTTCCATCAGCTCTTCAAACAAATTACCATTGTTGATGGCTACTAGTTTCAAACGCTTGAGCATAGTAGTAGATTGATGCGCATGGCGTTGGTGAAATGCTTCCAGTGTTTTAATCTGGCCCTCTTTTTCTTCCGATGTACTTCGGATCACTTCTGAAGGAAGCACAGTAGGAGAACCATTTTTGCCTAAGAAAGTATTTACACCTACGATGGGGTACTCGCCGGTATGTTTCAGCATTTCGTAGTGCAGGCTTTCCTCCTGAATCTTGTTGCGTTGGTACATGCGTTCCATGGCGCCCAGCACGCCGCCTCTTTCGGTGATACGGTTAAATTCATTCAGCACTGCTTGTTCTACCAAGTCTGTTAATTCTTCAATTAAAAAGGCACCCTGGTTAGGGTTTTCATTTTTGGCCGTACCCAATTCGCGGTTGATGATGAGCTGTATGGCCATGGCCCTTCTAACACTTTCTTCGGTTGGCGTAGTAATGGCTTCATCGTATGCATTGGTGTGCAAAGAATTACAATTGTCATAGATGGCATACAAAGCCTGCAGCGTGGTTCTGATATCGTTGAAATCTATTTCCTGTGCATGGAGCGAGCGACCACTTGTTTGAATATGGTATTTTAGTTTCTGGCTGCGATCATTGCCCTTGTATTTTTGTTTCATGGCTTTGGCCCAGATGCGGCGGGCTACACGGCCGATCACGCTGTATTCAGGATCCATTCCATTGCTGAAGAAAAACGAAAGGTTGGGTGCAAAATCATCGATGTGCATGCCTCTGCTGAGGTAGTATTCTACATAAGTAAAACCGTTGGCCAATGTAAACGCCAACTGCGTAATCGGATTGGCACCTGCTTCGGCAATATGGTAACCACTGATGCTAACACTGTAGAAATTCTGCACTTTGTGATCGATGAAATATTGCTGCACATCGCCCATCAGTTTCAACGCAAATTCTGTAGAAAAAATACAGGTATTTTGGGCCTGGTCTTCTTTCAAAATATCTGCCTGCACGGTTCCTCTTACTGTACTCAAAGCTTTGGCTTTGATTTGTGCATACACATCTGGCGGCAACACGTCTTGTCCGCTCAATCCCAATAATCGCAGTCCGAGCCCATTGCTTTCGCCTGGTAATTGTCCTTTTAGCAAACCTTTTTCTGGTAGTATGGGCATGCCATCTACACCGATGTATCTTGGTAATTGATCGGGCTGGAATTTAGATTCGATGAGGCGGTTTACTTCCTCTCTTAAATTGTTTTCGATGATGTATTTTTCACATTGCTGGTCAATGGCAGCGTTCATGAAAAAGGCCAGCAACATAGGTGCAGGTCCATTGATGGTCATGCTCACCGAGGTTTTTGCATCACAAAGGTCGAACCCGCTGTATAATTTTTTGGCATCATCTACGGTGGCAATGCTCACGCCGCTGTTGCCTACTTTGCCATAAATATCTGGCCGGTAAGCAGGGTCTTCACCATACAACGTCACACTATCAAAAGCTGTGCTGAGGCGCTTTGCAGGCTGGCCCAGACTTACATAATGAAAACGACGGTTGGTTCTTTCTGGTCCGCCTTCGCCGGCAAACATCCTCGTTGGATCTTCGCCTTCTCTTTTTAAAGGGAACACGCCAGCGGTATAAGGAAATTCGCCCGGTACGTTTTCCTGTAATTGCCATCTTAAGATATCGCCTTCATCTTTAAATTTTGGCAGAATCACTTTGGCTAAAACGGTACCTGATAAACTGGTGTAGGTAAGGGGTTGTTTAATGACTTTATCTCTTACTTTGAATTCGTAAAATGCTTTGCTGTAACGATCTTTCAATTCCTCCCATCCGGTTAGTAATTTTTTACAAAAGGGATCTTGTTTTTCTGCAATGCTTTCAATGGCTAGGTGAAGAGCAGAACTGTGTTCGGAAGAAAGTATTTTTAAAGAGCCTTTTAATTGATACAATTGAGTAGCAATTTCCGACTGCTCTTTTACCCAATCATCATAATCGTTGATGGTTTCTGCAATTTCTGCCAGGTATCTTACACGTTTTGGCGGAATGATGGTAGATTGATTGCTGTTGGCAGTTTCCTCGTTTTCTTTTGATACATGACTGTTGAAAAAGATGCCCGTTTTTTCTGCTACTTTGGCCATTAGTCTTTCAAACAATTCGTTTACCCCTGCATCGTTGAATTGAGCTGCTATGGTTCCTACCACGGGCAGTGCTTCGTCTTTGGCATCCCACATACCATGGTTGCGTTTGTATTGTTTGCGTACATCGTGCAAAGCGTCGAGTGCGCCCGCTTTGTCGAATTTGTTCAAACAAATGACATCGGCATAATCGAGCATGTTTATTTTTTCGAGTTGAGAAGGTGCGCCATATTCAGGCGTCATCACATACATGCTGATGTTGCAGAAGTCGAGGATAGAAGCATCGCTTTGGCCCACCCCTGCACTTTCTAAAATGATGAAATCGAAATTGGCTTCTTTGCAAATATCGATTGCTTGTTGTACGTATTGGCTCAGTGCTACGTCACTTTCGCGGGTAGCCAAACTGCGCATGTAGGCGCGGGGGGAAGCAATGGCATTCATGCGGATGCGATCGCCTAAGAGTGCGCCACCAGTTTTTTTCTTACTGGGATCTACTGAAATGACTGCAATGGTTTTGTCTTCGTAGTTGTTCAGGAATCGGCGTACAATTTCATCCGTAACCGAAGATTTTCCTGCACCACCGGTACCAGTGATGCCCAGTACGGCACCATTCCAATTGTGGCTGTTTTCTGAAGTGGTTGGAGACGGGGCATCCTGCCCCATTTCTGCAAGTGTAATGGCACGTGCTATTCTGCGAATGTCTTTTAGTTCCTCTAAAGGCAATTTACCGTTCCATTGTTGGGCCGATTTAAAAAAACTCGATTGTTGAAAATCATTATCGGCACCATTTTCTGCAACAGGTATGCAGGATTGAATAAGGTCTTCGATCATGCCTTCGAGGCCCATTTTTCTACCATCGTCTGGACTGTAAATTCTGGTGATACCGTATTGATGTAATTCTTCCATTTCTGCAGGAAGAATGGTACCACCACCTCCGCCAAAGATTTTGATATGACCGCAACCATTTTCGTTTAGCAGGTCTTTCATGTATTTAAAAAACTCAACATGCCCGCCCTGGTAGCTGGTAATGGCAATGCCGTGTACGTCTTCCTCAATGGCACACTCTACAATTTCTGCTACGCTTCGGTTGTGGCCTAGGTGAATGATTTCTGCACCTTTGCTTTGCAAAATGCGGCGCATGATGTTGATTGCGGCATCGTGACCGTCGAAAAGAGCAGCAGCAGTTACAATGCGAACTTTATGGTGGGTAGTAAAACTCATACTAGTTTTTTTGTTGATCTTTATTAAGCAATGGTGACCGGTATGGCCTTCTGCCAGTAAAAATGGCAGGTGCCCTTAGCGCGTACAAGAAACAGTACGAAGCTGCAATCGGAGCACAAAATTAATGATTAAAGCGGTATCAATTTTTGGAATGATGGCCTTTCTTTTTGAGCAGTTAATGCCGTGGAGTTTATGCCCAGTTGGCCTGGGTTGTACAATCTTCACAGGCAATAGCCATTTTGTTAAACTCAACAACACGGCCAATATCTTGGGCTAATAATGCTACTGCTTTATGTTGGCGGTTTATGACATTCGGTGTGTTAATGCAGCAAATTCTTCTATGCTGAGCACTTCTGCCCTTTTATCAAAAATAGGATCTTTTAAAACTTCGGCAGGGAAGAGGCTTTTCACAGCATTGCGCATGGTTTTTCTGCGTTGGTTGAAAGCTGTTTTTACCAAAACCCAATAGGCACGTTCCGATTTTACATCCAGCATAAAAGATTTTCTCTTCAGCAGAATTACGCCACTTTTTACTTTGGGCGGCGGCGTAAATTTTTCTGGACCTACATCAAATAGATATTTTATTTGGTAATAAGGTTGCATGAGTGCGCTTAAAACACCATATGTTTTACTGCCGGGGTCGGCAGCTGCCCTCTGGGCTACTTCTTTTTGAAACATCCCAATAGCAAAAGGTACTTGGTCTTTCCATTCCAATAATTTGAAAAGAATTTGGGTAGATATGTTGTAGGGAAAGTTGCCAATTACACCAAAGTTTTGGGTGAAAGGTGGATCGATGTCGAGAAAACTTTTGTGAATCAGTTTATCCTTGAGTAATGGATATTTTTGTTCGAGGTACAACACTTTTTCTTCATCTAGTTCCACTGCTTTAAAATCGATATTGGGCAGATGAATGAGTTCTTTGGTAAGCGCACCAGCGCCGGGACCAACTTCCAGTAAATGTGTAAACTCCTCCTGTTGAAGTGCCCGTATAATATCGGCAATTACATGTTCATCGTTTAAAAAATGTTGTCCGAGCGATTTTTTGAGTGTGTACATATTGTCAAAGCTACTATAAAAAAGCCCTACTGATTTGCAGTAGGGCATTGGGTAAATTAAAAACGGACCTTTGTATTAAAAATCAATGCTGAATGATTTGTTTTTTTTGAAGTGTTGTCTTCTTCCATTTGCATTACAATATTGTAAACCGCACTGCTGAATCTTGAAAGTCCGCTCAGTGTTGTGCTATTGCTTCCTTTCTGTACATTCAATTTTTTGTGCTGTAAACAGTTCTACCCATGTTGTCTTTAATGCTTATTAACATTAAACCTACCTTCTGTGCAATGAACTGAATATTGCTATAATCATTGGCTGGATTTGGCTGTATAGTAACAAGGGTATTATGACTGGTTTTCCTGATTAAAATGAAAACCTCGTATTTTTACAAAAATTAAGCAGACTACATGAGCGCTACAATAGAAAATAAGCCACTGATAGGTATAAGCTGTGGAGATACCAACGGCATAGGACCGGAAATTATCATCAAAACCCTGAGCGACAACCGAATACTCGAGCTTTGTACACCCGTGGTTTTTGCCAGTAACAAGCTGATCAATTTTTATAGAAAATTACTGCCAGACTACAACTTCAGTTTTTCTAGCATAAAAGATTCTTCCAAGGTCAATCACAAACAAGTGAACCTTTATAATTGCTGGGAAGAAGATATAGTGATTACACCAGGCCAACTTACCGACGATGCGGGTAAATATGCGATTATTAGTTTAAACATCTCCGCAGAAGCACTCAAGGCGGGCAAATTGGATGGCCTTGTTACCGCACCCATACACAAAAAAAATATTCAGACAGAAGCTTTCAATTTCCCCGGACATACCCCTTACCTCAAAAAACTGTTTGAAGCCAAAGAGGTAGCTATGTTCATGGTAGCAGAAAACATGCGCATTGCCCTGCTTACAGAACATGTACCCATAAAAGAAGTGGCGCAGTATATTACCCAAGAAAACATCATCCGTAAATTACAGTTGATGAAAGAATCGCTTAAAAAAGATTTTGGTATCAATAAACCACGTATTGCGGTTTTGGGCTTAAACCCACACGCAGGAGACGAGGGTCTTTTAGGAAAAGAAGAGGAAGAAACCATCAAGCCAGCCATCAAAGAAGCCAAATACAAAGACATACTCTGTTTTGGGCCATACCCCGCCGATGCATTTTTTGCAAGAGGGCAACACGAAAAATTTGATGCGGTGCTGGCAATGTACCACGACCAAGGATTGATCCCTTTCAAATCAATGGCTATTGGCGAAGGTGTAAATTACACCGCTGGTTTATCAGGTGTGCGTACTTCACCCGATCATGGAGTAGCTTTCGATATTGCCGGTAAAGGTATTGCCGACGAAGCTTCTTTCCGCCAGGCATTGTATACTTGTATTGATATCATCAATGCCAGAAAAGAAAACAAAGTTCAAAACAGCAACCCCCTTAAAAAAATAAGCGCTTCTGTTTTCAGAAACGCTGTAGATGAAAAAATCAACCTCGACGAGGGATAAAAATTGGTTACAGAAAAACAGATTCTGCAACCCCCTTATTAATGAGGTAGTTGCTAAAAGTGATTTCTGCACGGCCTTTTTTGTTGTTAGATTTGTCGCTAGCTGTTGGTTTGCTGCCATCATCAAAATCGAACGTTACACCCTTGGGTAATTTATAATCTTTGGTATTAAATGAAAAAATGATTTTATCTGGTAACC
Source organism: Ferruginibacter sp. (assembly GCA_044342365.1). Classification (GTDB taxonomy): domain Bacteria; phylum Bacteroidota; class Bacteroidia; order Chitinophagales; family Chitinophagaceae; genus Ferruginibacter. The sequence goes on from JBIIPY010000019.1 coordinate 26,771, forward strand.
CAAAAGCAGCATACTTACCATAAGTCATTTCCAGTTCATAACTACCATTGTCGCGAGTAGTGGTTTTTGCTTTTAAAATAAGATTGTTCACTGCATCTATATATACCGTACTTAGTACCACTTCGCTGTTGTCATCATTGGGTAACAAGCGCGCAACCCTCACAGTGGTGGTGCCAATTTTGTCGGTACCGGCATCAATAATAGTATAATCGTTGGTTCCAATAATACTACCCACATTAATACTCACTGCCCCTTTTGGAATAAAGGAAACACCTTTTTCACTTTTCACTTTTAGCTTGTTGGGTCGTTTGTAATACACTTTTACATTTGCGATAGGCACTTTTAAAAAAGTAACATTGGTTTTCATACGGCCAGTGGCTTCGTAGTCATTTACTTTATCTAACTTTTGCTTGGCTTTTAACACCAATTCATTGATGTCTTGAGCGCCAGCTGTAAAATGGCCTGTAAGCAGAAGGAAGAGTGCGGATACAATAATTTTCATGTTGTTCAATTTATGATAAAATGTCTTTCTTTTTAAAAATGTACATCGTTGCGCCCAAAAGTATTACAATGTGCGCGAGCAATATGTTAAGACTATTGCGGATGGCCGGCCAGTTTTCGATAGAGCCCCTGATGGGCACTCCCTCCTCGGTAGTGCCAATGTAAAAGAATCCCTTCCATCCAACCAGATAAGACGTAAATAACCAAGGTTTCACATTGTTATCTATGATGGGTACATTGATGTTGCTGATTACCGTACATACAATCACAATACATACAGTGGCGATGATGGGGCCAATAGAATTTTCTGCAAAAACAGATAGCAGCAATGCCAGCGCTGCTATCACCGTAAGGGCCACAGCAGCATATCCAAATGCTGCGAAGTATCGCCACATAATGTCGTCTTTTGTAATTTGTAAAATCTGCGATTCATCTCCCTTTACGCGGAAGATGAGCATATCGTCGGCCCCAAAAATGAGCAAGCTTAAAAACAACGCCATCACTGCCATCCATATTAACAAGCCGATGGTGTAAACAACGGAAGCTGCAAATTTTACCAATATAATTTGTGTTCTACTGATGGGTTTGGTAAGCAATAGTCTCAATGTTCCCATATTGGCTTCGCCCGAAATGGCATCGCCTGCTACCAATGCCACTAAAATAGGCACCTGAATCAACAAGGTGTTCAAAATGATGTAGCACATGAAATAGCCATTAATCGCCTTGCTTTTGTCGAGTTCAAAACTGTCTTGCACACTTTGCAAAATCAGGTTCATGTAGCTCTGCCCGTCTGCCTTAAATGCAAATTGAAAAATTCCCACAATAGCAGAAATGGCGGCAAATGCAATGTAGGTTCGGGGTCTTTTAGATATTTTATACAGCTCAATTTGAAGCAGATTCCACATAGTTGGCGGGGTTTGTAAGCGATAAGAAATAGTCTTCTAATGAGTGACGCGGTTGCACAGAAAGTATTTGTATGCCGGCCTGAGACATCCAGTGAATCATAGCTGGAATATTGTTTTTATCCATCTGCATCCTGATGCCGCCATCATTTGCTTGTAATGAATCACCATATATAGAAGTTTGAATTAGACCCAATGAATGTGCATCATCGTTGGTGGCAATATCTACAATGGTTTTGGCAGGGTCCATCATTTGCTTCACATCACCTTCTGTAATTTTTTTACCCTTGTGAATAATGATCATGCGGTTGGCCATCTGTTCAATTTCACTCAATAAGTGAGAAGAAACAATCACTGTTTTGCCGAGGTCTTTGCTAAGGCTGATGATGAGGTTGCGCATGTCTGCAATACCTTGAGGATCGAGACCGTTGGTAGGTTCATCTAAAATGATCAGCTTGGGATCGTGCACCAGTGCGATGGCGATGCCCAGGCGTTGTTTCATACCTTGGCTATAAGTTTTTACTTTGCTCTGAGCCCGGGTGTGCAGACCGACTTTTTCTAGTTGGTTCATAATGAGTTGCTTCGTTACTTTTAGCCCACTCAGTTTGGCAAAAATGGCAAGGTTGTCGTAAGCAGAAAGATACTTGTACAAATCAGGCCGTTCAATAACAGCGCCCACTTGCCTCAGCACTTCGTTCCTATGTTCATACACATTTTTGCCTAAAATATCGATGCTTCCGGCAGAGGGAGCAATTAAAGTGAGCATCATGCGAATGGTGGTAGATTTACCCGCACCATTTTGACCTAAAAACCCATACACATCTCCTTCATTTACGGTAAAAGAAAGGTCGTCAACAGCTTTTAAATGATTAAATTGTTTGGAAAGGTGGTTTACCTGAAGTATTACGCTCATACAGCAAAATTAACAGTATTAGCGTAGGGAATGTTTAGGGTTGCAGCAACTTTATGCTATTTTTTTAAAACTAGGTGTTCTTGTCGCTAGGCTGCATATACGATTGAAGGGCAGCTACGTACTGTTCAAAAGCATCGATGCCTTTTTTTGTAATTCTGCACAGCGTGAGCGGGTAATTGTCTTTGAACTGTTTACTGATGTCTATATAACCAGCTTCTTTCAGCTTGCCTAATTGCACACTGAGGTTACCGGCAGTAGCACCGGTTTTTTCTTTGATAAAAGTAAACTCAGCTTCTTTAACACTGATGAGTAAACTAATGGCGGCCAGCCTTAACTGCGAATGTAATATGGGATCCAGTTCTTTAAACATTCGGCGATGTTTCTTTCTTTTTTGCCAATCTATATTCTCTTTCCAGAAAAAGACCAGGAATAAACCAGGCCATCAATGCAGACAATGCGGTTAACAATAAATCTAATTTATATTCTGTATATACGGCGATGATGCTGCACAACCAGCAAAACAATCCACCCCACAACATCGGTTTTACTTTGCAGGCCGCACCTGTTATGAAAGTGGGCATGCCATACAAAATCAAAAACAAGGGCATAACAAATTCACTGAATTTGAAAGGAGAAGGGTGGCCAGTTAATGCAGCATATTCTTTAGATACAGGCGACCATGATTCAAATGTGAGATTGACCACATGGATGAGTAAAAAAATACTGATGCCAAAGCCAAGCCAGATGTAATCTAAGAATCGCTCATCATAAGACTTTGCTTTGCGATTTTTTTTCTCACGGATGGTAATAAAAATCTGCGGTATCAATGCAAAGAGGGTAAGTAAATTAATATCGAAGGGAAGTTTGAAATCAAACTGAATTTCTGCAAACCGGGTAAGCGAACAAATGGCGATTACTGCCCCCCAAAGCATGGCCCCCACACCTGTATCACGGTAAGCATCTTTGGCTTTGCTGATCATCGTATTGATGAGTCTTAAACTTTCTTCGTGACTTAGATTATTGTCTTGCATTTATTATTTGCTTTAAATATTTTTTGCGCATATACCATCCCGGAAGTATCCATGCGATGGATATTGCTGCACTGATGAGTAGCAAATGAAATTGAACTGGAATAAACAAACTCAATACTGCCAATGCCCAACAACTAATGCCGCCCACCATCAGTAAATTTATCTTTAGAATAGCACCCGATAAAAAACTGGGAATACCATACACTACCAAGATGGCTGTTAAAATGAGGTCAAAATTACGGGTATACATCAGGATGAAAATCATAGTAAAAAAACATGCAATAAAACAAAGCCAAACATAACCCAGTATCTCATCTGTGTACGTTTTTACCCTCAACTTCTTTTTTCTGTTAGAAAGGTAATATACTTGGTAAGCAAATGCGCCCCATGTAGCAAACCAAACAAAATAAGAACGTTCGTATTCAAAAAAATACGACAGCACAAAATGAGTGAGGCTGCAAAGCAGTACCACGATACCCCAAACCAGGTACAATGTACCAGATTCGGTGTAGTTATTTTTTGCTTTATTGATCATTGATTGAATCAATGCCAAACTCTCCCGTTCATCCAGTTGATTGTTCATATTCAATTGGTTAAAATGTTAGCAATAACATGCTTTATTTACATTCATTGATCATTTGCTGGGTCATTTCTTTTCCCCAATTTGGGTGAAATGGGCTCGTTGGTTTAAACGCTTCAAACTTTTTCATGGCAGCATCTAATTGTACCATGGCCGTTTTGCAACCACCTCCAAATTGCTCCGGCGTATATTTTAGCGACTGGCCTGTAAGCATCTCTGGGCGAGGATTGCTGGGGTCTTGTTGTTGAGCCATTGCAATTTGTTTGCTGCTTTCAGGTCCGTATTGCTGCCAGCGTTGCATAGGATCTACCATCATATGACAACTCGCAATCATACTCTTTATGCAACTAATTTCGGAGTTGTTAGGATTCAAAGCATCGGCCTTGGCAATTAATGCTGAAGCTTTTTCAGCAATAGGATCTGTAAGTGTTTTGTCAGTTACCATAAAACCATAATTTACCTGACAAAAAGCGGCATAGTAATAGGGTAGCCATTGTGTTTTTTCTGCTTCACCAATTCTTTCAAAATTATTGGCCAGCGCCAATAAACTTTGCGGATTTTGAAAAGAAGTATCGATGGCTTCCAGGTTTTTTTTCATGGCGTTGGTAAATTTTTCACTGTACTGCGCCATCAACATGTTTACAAAAAATGCAAACAAAACGGTGAAGAGAATCTTTTTCATTTTTTTAAATTTAAAATTGTTTTAAATGTTGTAATGATTGGTTTATGAATTGTTTTTGTTGATGAGTTTTTCATATTCCTTTTCTACAGAATTGGCTTTCGGAAATAGATAGGCTCCTGCAAAATGAAATGCCAATCCAATACCCCAACCCAAGCTAGTCCATATAGGCCATGGATACGAGCTGTTGTTTTCTTTAGCATTAAAAAACCAAAGACCCCACAAAAATAAATTTACAATAAGGTAGGCCAGTGCATGACTTTTAAAACTGGCTCTTCTTTGTGCGATCTCCCACAAAATCGGATCTTTCCCTTCGGGAACTGGTTGTTGATAATTTGACATGTTGATATGTTTAAACGGTTATAAATTATTGTTGATAGCATCCTGCGTTCTGTCTACTCCAAAACTGAGGAAACAGCCAATGAAAACAAATCGATCAGACGGTGGTCTAATTTCTGCACGTTTGCCCGTAACCGGTCCGTAGTTGTAATTGAATACTTGTTTTTGTCCAAGCACGTTGCTTATAGAAAGTACCCAAACGATGAATGCTTTTTTACCTGTTTTGCCAAGGTTGGGTAAATAGTTTACACTGAAGCCAAGGTTGTTGTAGCTGATGGTGCGACCTTTATCTGCTACCACATATTTACCCGTACTGTTATCGTATCTAAGATTGTAAAACGGTCTTCCAGTAGCGTAGTTATAACTGGCATTGAATCCCGTTTTGATGGGTAATACAAATCTTTTTACCACTAGGGATGCAGTATGTTTGGCTGCAAAATTGGGGGTCATGCTTTCCGGAAAATTTAGGGCATCTCTTTCAGTATCCAGAAAAGAATAAGAGATCCAATAGTCTAAATTTTCTACTGTTTTTTTATCTCTCCAAAAAAGCTCTATACCTTTCGCATAGCCCTTACCGTTATTGTTTATAGCTACTTCTCTTCCTGCAGTATCTGGGCCGGTTTTATAAAGGTTGTTGTAGTTTTTGTAAAACAATTCGGTTCTAAATGATCGATCGTTGGCTATCTTCTGGTATTGCAAAATGTAATGCGTAGCTTTTGCATATCCTATGTTTTGCTGGGCAGGTTGCAGGTTACTTTCTGGCTTTTGATAAAAAGTGCCATACGCAAAAGAAGCCTGTGCTTTGTTTTTGAGTTTGTAAGCCAACGAAATGCGGGGAGCAATGTTCCAATCATTCAGCAAAGATGAATGTTCTGCCCTACTGCCAATTTTTGCTGCAAGGTCTTTCGATAAGTAGATGTCTGTTTCTACAAACAAAGAAGAAAGATGATCCTTCACAGTGTTGCTGAATACATCGCCGTAAAATGACGTGTAATCTGATGTTTCTTTGCTGTAAAAATAATCACCACCAAATCGTAGCATATTTAAACCCTGTATTCTTTTTTCTAACACTCCTCTAGCCTGTGCATAATAAGCTTTGCTTTTTAAGCCAAAGTTTTTAAGTGCATACCCAATAGGTGTTGTGATGATTTGTTGTTGATTGTCTTGATCTTGCAACTCGTTGGTTATGCTATCTCTATTGTTACTAAAGCTAAGACCTGCGAATAGTTTCCAACCATTGGCCAGGTTCTCCCGGAGATGAAGGTTTTGATAGGTGTTCAGATTATTGAGTGAAAAGGCGTTGTTCAACAAAGCGGAATCTATATCAGCGGTTCGGAAGCCTACATTTCCGGTACTCCAGTAGCCATAGTATTTCAGCATACCACCCTTTTTGGTTTTGATGCGGAAGTTTACGTCGCCTTCATGAAACACGGGTACCTTAAAATAATCTTGCCGCTGCTTAATGACTGCAAATGCAGCGCCCAAATGCGTAAAGTTATAAGTAGCGCCAAAGGATGCTTTTTTGTTTTTACTGAGGTTCTGAATACCTGCACCTACACCAATTACGCTTGTGTTGATAGAGGCCTCCGTTTGCTCAGGAAGGTCGGTCGACTCTAAAATCAAGGCTGCAGAAAGGGCTTGCCCGTACAAAGCCGAGTAACCGCCCGTACTAAATATCGTACCCTTAAACAGAAAAGGATTAAAACGTCCCCTCGCAGCGATGCCCGGAGCGCTGCTGTAGAAGAAATTATTTACTAGGTTACCATCAATGTAAATCTTGCTTTCAGTAGCACTGCCCCCTCTCACAAACAAACCGCCCGTTTCTCCCACTTGCTGTGTACCCGGAAGGGTTTTTAAAGCCCCAGTTATATCTCCTTCGGCACTTGCAGTAGTCACAATATCGATGGGCGTAAGCACAGCCCCCTTTTTTTTATCGCTGGCTTCAAATGCCCCTGCAGTAATTACAACCGCATTTAATTCTGTGATCAATTCTTTCACCTGAATATTTAACTCAATGTCTTTGCCTTCTAATGTTATATTTTTGATATATGAAGTATATCCAGAAATTGTTGCTTCCAGCACCATATTCCCTTTTTCGGTGGTCGTAAACCGGAACATTCCAAGCGAGTCGGTGGTTGACCCATCATAAGAATCTTTAATGGATACACTGGCTCCTCTCAACGGTTTATTTTTAAGGTCAGTCATTTTTCCACTGATTACTACCTGACCATTTGCCAGCGTAAAACCAAGGAGCAGCAGTAGTAGAAATCCAAATTTCATGGCAGGTAAATTTGTCACAAACGTAGAGTAGTTTATAATATAAACCAAATTAAATTTAAATTATTTTTTTCAGTTGTAGCGTAGTTCTGCAGCTGCATTTGTACTGTTAAATGACTTTAATTAATTGATAATCATTAATTTGAATATGCTAAAATAGTAGAGGAGCTGTTGTTTGAGCAGTGATCATAGTTATTCACAATTCAAAAAATAATTTTTTATTGTGGTCTCAATTTGTAATTTAGCAACAGAATTTAATGGGTTAGTAAGTACAAAGGGCCGGCAGCAATGTTCGGTCCTTTTACTTTTTAGTCGTCTCGATTTTTATAATTTTTTTATAAATCCATACACCTGCTTCCTCTTTTTTTTAAAATTTTCACGCATCCTTTTTTCGTTTTTTCTTTTTTACATTTCATTTTTTCTTCCAACAAAAATTCATTGCAACACAATTTGTAATTAGCCATTACTTTTACGGTATGAGTAAAACGAAGTCAGCATTTTTTTGTCAGAGTTGTGGTTACGAAAGTGCAAAGTGGTTGGGTAAATGTCCCTCTTGCAGCACATGGAATACATTTGTAGAAGAAGTAATCGTGAAAGGAAATGACAAAGCAGCAGGTAAAGAAGATTGGAAAGAATACAATGGTATTGGAAAATTAAAAACCATTTCTATTAATGACGTTAGCAGTGCAGAAGAAAAAAGAATCATTAGTACCGATGCAGAATTAAATCGTGTACTAGGCGGTGGAATCGTTGCAGGAAGTATAGTGCTGGTGGCGGGCGAACCTGGCATTGGTAAGTCGACCTTGTTTTTGCAAATCGGTTTAAAACTGCATGATGTAAGAACCTTGTACATCAGTGGTGAAGAAAGTGAACAACAAATTAAAATGCGCGCCGACCGCATCGGTTTTAAAAGCGATAACTTTTATCTGCTTACAGAAACCAACACACAAACTATTTTTCAGGAAATAAAAAAGTTGAAGCCTGAGCTATTAATTGTAGATTCTATACAAACCCTACAATCGCCTTTTGTAGAATCGTCGCCTGGTAGCATCAGCCAGATAAGGGAATGCGCGGCAGAGTTACAGCGTTATGCAAAAGAAACCAACACGCCGGTTTTTCTCATAGGCCACATTACCAAAGATGGTAACATAGCAGGCCCTAAAATTTTAGAACACATGGTAGATACGGTGTTGCAGTTCGAAGGTGACCGTCATTATACTTACCGCATTTTACGCACCATCAAAAATCGGTTTGGTAGCACAGCGGAATTGGGCATTTACGAAATGACGAGCGAAGGCATGCGTGGCGTAACCAACCCCAGCGAAATTCTCATCACCCAAAAAGAAGATGCACTTAGTGGTATTGCCATTGCCGCTACCATCGAAGGCATGAGGCCCTTGCTCATAGAAGCACAGGCCTTGGTAACGCAAAGTGTGTATGGTACCCCACAACGTACCGTAAGCGGTTTCGACCTAAGGCGTTTACAATTGTTGTTGGCAGTGTTGGAAAAAAGAGGAGGTTTTCATTTTGGTGTGAAGGATGTTTTCATCAACATAGCCGGAGGCATCAAAGTAGAAGATCCTTCTATAGACCTTGCCATTGTTTGTGCCTTGCTCAGCAGTTATGAAGACGTGCCCCTGCCCCAACAAATTTGTTTTGCTGGCGAAGTAGGATTAAGTGGAGAAATCAGAGCAGTGAACCGCATCGAACAACGCATTGCAGAAGCAGAAAAACTGGGCTTCGAAAAAATCATTGTGAGTAAATACAATTCTAAATCGCTGGGTAAATTAAAATTTGGTATTGATGTGATTGCTTTGGGGAAGGTGGAGGAAGTGTATCAGTATTTGTTTTAAATTTACCACAAAACGTACCCCATGTTATCTATCCAACACTTACTGTCGGATACCCTCCATTATTTCTTTCCAAAACATTGCGAAGGATGTGGAACGGATCTGATTTACAACAACCAACTACTTTGTTTGCGCTGCACCAGCATGCTCCCTTACACCGGGTTTGAAAACATTCCCGACAATCCCATTCAACATATATTTACGGGCCGCATTCCCTTAAAAGCCGCATCCAGTTGTTTTTATTTTGCCAAAGGTCACCTGGTGCAACACCTCATTCATCAGCTGAAATACAAAGGCAATACCGCTGTTGGAAAATACATGGGGGCGCTCATGGGCAAATCCATTTTAAACAGTAATGGTTTTGGGCACATCGATTACCTGCTGCCGTTGCCACTCACTCCCATCAAAGAATTTAAACGGGGCTACAACCAAGCCGCCATCATCTGCGAAGGCATGAGCGATGTAATGAATGTGCCCCTGCTGCTGCACAACCTTTGCAAAACCACACATACAGATACCCAAACCAAAAAACACCGCTCCGAGCGGTGGGACAATGTTGCCGGAAGTTTTATTATTAAAAAACCAACGATCTTACATGGCAAACATGTGCTTATCGTAGACGATGTTATCACCACCGGTGCCACCCTCGAAGCCTGTGCACAGGTATTGAGTGGCATTCCCGGTATTAGCATCAGCGTGGCTACATTGGCCACTGCCAGTAAATAAGTTTATTGTAATTTTGTTACAATGAAAAAGCTGTTCTATTCCTTATTGTTAATGGGTCTTTTTGCCGCGCTGCTACACTCTTGCAAAAAAGAAGGTTTTATCAACAGTCCCAATGCTCGTTTGAGCATTGGAGCCGATACCCTACAATTTGATACCGTATTCACCAGCATCGGATCGGTAACACAGTCATTTAAAATTGTAAACGAAAACGACCAGCAACTCCGCCTCTCCGAAATTAAACTCATGGGAGGCAATACTTCGGCATTTAAAATAAACATCAATGGTATTCCTTCTAACAACCAACAACAAATTGATATTGCCGCCAACGATAGCATCTATGTATTTGTTTCTGTCACCATCGATCCGTCAGCGGCCAATCTTCCATTTGTAGTGAGCGATAGCATCTCTGTTCAATTCAACGGCAACCAACGTTGGGTGCAATTGCAGGCCTATGGTTTAAACGCCCGCTTTCTCAACAACGCAATCATAAGCAGCAACACTACATTCAACAACAACCAACCTTATGTTATCTTAGGGGCGCTGCGCATAGCCGACAACGTTACCCTTACCATTGCACCCGGCACAAAAATATATGCACATGCCGATGCTCCCATTATTGTATATGGCACCATCATTGCCAACGGCAGCATCGATGCTCCCATCGTGTTCTCAGGCGATCGCTTAGATGAACCCTATAAGTTTTTTCCGGCCAGCTGGCCCGGTATTTATTTTACCAGCACCAGCAAAAACAATTTGTTTACACAAACCCGGATACTCAATGCCTACGAGGCCATTGTACTATTAGACCCTTCGCCCAATGCAGCCCCCAAACTCACCATGCAGCAATCGGTGATAGACAATGCCTTTCAATCTGGTTTGTTTTGCAGCAACAGCAGTGCCGATGTAAGCAACACACTTATCAGCAACACAGCTTCTAACATATTAATAGAGGGAGGAGGCAATTACATCTTCAACCACTGCACAGTGGTATCTTATTCCAATAATTTTATTCAACACAAAACACCGGTACTTTCTGTATCCAATGCTGCCAGTTTTGGAGGTGCAATGGTACTCAACCCTCTGCAGGCAAGTTTTAGAAATTCTATTTTTTGGGCCGACAATGGCTTTGTAAACGACGAACAGCAGGTTAACAAACAAGGCTCCACTTCCTTTGCTGTAAGTTTTAGCAATTGCATTTTAAA
>JBIIPY010000021.1:0-36118 GCA_044342365.1 Ferruginibacter sp.
ATTGCACAACCGTTGTGACTTTTTCATTTTACTCCCGAGGAGACATTTATGAGCAAATTTTTTCTGCAGCCCTTGAATTTTGGTTCTTTTTTTCAAGAAAAAGAACAAAAGCCCGCGGCAGGCGATAGAGATAAATCAGAATTTACTTCAACGTATCTCAAATGCCGTGGGTCGAAGCCCCGACGGCGGCCACAAAGTATCTCACATGCCGTGGGTCGAAGCCCCAACGACGGCCACATTAGGCATTAGCGTGTGAGATGTTTCCTGAATTACGAACATGCTGAGTCATAGCATTGTATTAAATCAAAACAGTAAATATTACTGAATAATATCCACCGTTTTTACCACTGCCTCTACATTGATCGGGCCAAAAATATGGGGAAATACTTCGTTTACAGACGGGGCTAATTCGTATTTTAAAGGAGCCGTTAATTTGCTTTCATCAATATGCAGCAACAATAAATCTGTTTGGTTTTTATAATACCTTTCCAATACCCCCGCAACTTGTGCCTCGGTACTGTTGTGAATAAAACCTTCAGAGGCTAAGGAGGGTGCTGAATAATATCCATCGGCAAAAGCCTTTTTCCATGCAGCTTTGGTGGTTACGTGGTATATCATGTATCTAAAATATTGGCTAGCGAAATAAGTTCATCCATCTTGTATAAATTGCTTTGGTTGTCGAAGCATTTACACAGTTCTTTCAACAAAAACTGGATGGCTTTTTTATTGCTCAGCGGTCTAAAGTACGAAGGAATTGGTGGTACAGACAATCTTTTGAAATAAGCTTCTATGTCTTTGTGCGAATATATTTGTCCAGTGAGGGCATCCACATAAAATTTAATTTTTTCAGAAGGGTGCCCAGCAGGATTTAATAATTCATACTGATCGTCGAAGTAACCCAATAAAAATTGTCGGGGTATGTTTACCGCCCTTACGGGAATGTCTAGCAGCTCACAAAGAATCAAATAAATGATGCCATTACCAATGGCATTTCCTTTTTTGGTTTCCAGGGTTTTATTGAGTAAAAACTGGTCGGGATGTTCATAGCTGATCTCTGCTCCTTTTTGTTTGTAATAATTAAAAAGGATGCTGTTTACCACATTGATGGTTTCAATAGGGGTGAGGTAGCTGTTGAGTTCTAGCCAGATGTTGCGACGGAGTTTTTCAATTTCCTGCCTTATTTGTTGGGGTTGTAATTCGGGATAATTGTAACGGGCTATAGTGAGGGCGCCGGTCATGAGATCGGTAGGATTGTTTTTCCATTGCACAAAATCTGCTGTAAGGTCTCTGTAATGAACACGGTGAATGAGCATTTCAATACGCTCTTGTGCTTCTTCGTCGTGAATGTTTTCCCAAAGGTGTTCCAGATTGGGTATGATTTCTTTTCCGAATGAAAGAATTTTTTCACTCACGGTACTGTACACATCTTCGTCCGGATCATCAATCAGGTGTAACAATGCTTTTATTTCTTGGTTTTCTTGCAAAGAATTTATTTTTGGTTCAAGATCGTTTATCCTGCTTATTTTCTGAATGAAAAATTTTCCACAGATGTTATTAATCACTGTTGTTTATTTAAAAAAGCAATAAAAAACCCCAGTTTAACTGGGGTTATGGAAAGTTATTTCTTTTTTGCTGCCGCTTTTTTAACTGCTGCCTTCTTGGTGGCTCCTTTTTTGGTGGCTGCTTTCTTTTTGGCCGGTGCCTTGTCAAACGCTTTGGGCTCTTGGATCAAGATCATCTTTTTTACTGCTTCTAAATCTAACAGGGCCAATTCTTCTGGAGTGTATTTGCCATTTGGGCCAGCAGTGAGTTTCAACATTTTTTTGCCAAAACGAATAAATGCACCCCAACGGCCATTTTCCAATGCAATTTTTTCTTCTGGCCATTGCTGAATGAATCGATTGGATTCCTTTTCTAATTTTTTCTCAATCAATTCATTGCAATCACTTTGCGTGAGGTTGTCAAAATTATAAGCTCTGGGAATGTTGATAAAGAGGTCGTTCCACTTAATAAAGGGGCCAAATCTTCCTTTGCCCTTTGTGATGGGTTTTTCGTTGTAAAAGCCAATAGGCGCGTCTTCCACCTGTTTTGCCTGGATAATTTCTATGGCTCTGGTTAGTTCTACATCGATGGGTTCTTCTCCTTTTGGAATGCTTACAAATTGTTCGCCCCATTTTACATATGGCCCAAAGCGCCCAATGTTTACCGATACTTCTTGGCCTTCAAATTCACCGAGGGTAAGTGGTAATTTGAACAAATCCATTGCTTCATCTAGTGTGATGGTTTCAATACTTTGAGTGGCTTTTAATTTCGCAAATTTTGGTTTGTCTTCATCGGTTTGTGAACCAATCTGTACCATCGGCCCATAACGTCCCATTCTGGCAGTGATGGGTTTTCCATCGTCTGCAATACCCAAAACTCTTTCTCCTACGGCTCTTTCAGCTGTTTCAAGGGTATGTGCTACTCCTGTATGAAATGGCTCATAAAAATCGTGCACCATATTGTTCCATTTGATTTTGCCATCGGCAATTTCATCAAATTCTTTTTCAATATTGGCGGTAAAAGAATAATCCATCACATTTTCAAAATGCAAACTCAAAAAATCGGTTACCACCAAACCCAAATCTGTTGGGAAAAGTTTAGATTTTTCTGCACCTGTATTTTCAATTTCGGTAACTTTTTTAATCTGGCCATCTTTCAGTTTCAGCATCCGAAACTCACGTTTAATGGGGTCTTTGTCTTTCTTCTCTACATAATTTCTTTTTACAATCGTAGAGATGGTAGGCGCATACGTACTTGGGCGACCGATGCCTAATTCTTCCATTTTTTTTACCAACGATGCTTCTGTGTATCGTGCCGAATGTTTGGTAAACTTTTCGGTTGCCGTCATCTGGTTAAATTGCAATGCCTGACCAACGGTTAAATTGGGCAGTCGGCTTTCTGCACCTTCTTCGGTTTCGTTTTCATCTTCATCGGTGCTTTCTAAATACACTTTTAAAAAACCATCAAACTTCAGTACTTCACCGCTGGCGGTAAGATCTTGGTTGTTGCTGCTGATGTTGATTTTCGCCGTTGTTTTTTCAAACTCAGCATCGCTCATTTGGCTGGCGATGGTTCGCTTCCAAATAAGTTCGTATAATCTTGCCAACTCAGGATCACTTACCGTATGGTTTTCCATGTAGGTAGGTCTGATGGCTTCGTGGGCCTCCTGTGCCGATTCGTTTTTGTTTTTGTATTTGCGCACTTGCAGGTAACGATCGCCATAACTTTTGGTGATCTCTCCTTTGATAGCATCCATGGCCGTATCACTCAAACTCACACTGTCTGTACGCATATAAGTGATCTTACCACTTTCGTACAAACGTTGTGCAAGCAACATGGTTTTGCTTACGCCATAACCCAATTTTCTACTGGCTTCCTGTTGCAGGGTAGATGTGGTAAAAGGTGCTGCTGGTGTGCGTTTCCCCGGGCGAACCTGTATGTCTCTAACCGTATAATTGGCACCTATACAACTCAGCAGAAATTTTTCTGCATCTTCAGATTGTGTGAATCTTTGGGCCTCTGCTTTAAAATTAACCGTGCGGTCGTTCAAATCTGTTGCCGCCAAAAAAGCTTCTACTTTAAAACTTCCCACCGGTATAAATGCATTGATCTCTCTTTCTTTTTCAACGATCAATTTCACGGCTACACTTTGCACACGACCAGCGCTTAAACCGCCTTGTCTGCCAATTTTGCGCCACAACACTGGGCTCAGTTCAAAGCCTACCAATCTATCTACTACTCGGCGTGCTTGCTGTGCATTTACCAAATCCATATTAATGAGTCGTGGATTTTGCACCGCCTTTTGAATGGCCGGTTTGGTGATTTCATGAAAAACAATTCTTTTGGTGGTTTTCGGATCAAGGTTCAGCACTTCAGCCAAATGCCAGCTGATGCTTTCACCTTCCCGATCCTCATCCGATGCCAGCCAAACTTCTTCTGCTTTTTTAGCAAGGGCTTTTAATTCTTTTACCACCCGTTCTTTTTCGGCTGGCACTATGTATTTAGGGGTAAAGTTGTTGTTCACATCAATACCCATGTCGTTTTTCTCCAGGTCGCGGATATGCCCGAAACAGCTTTTCACCTCAAAGTCTTTCCCCAAAATAGCTTCAATTGTTTTGGCTTTCGCCGGAGACTCTACTATCAATAAGTTTTTGGCCATAATGTTATTATAACGTTCATGTCACAAACTCAACAGAGTTTGTGCTGGTTTTCTTTTTATGGGTACTAAAATTAGCAACTGCTATCAGATCTTTCATGTGAAAAATACCCAAATAACCTGTTGAAAACCACCGCAAGATTAATGCAATATTAGTTTAAAATTAAAAAATCCAATTTTTTCCTACTGAATCAACATCAATCTGCAAAATCTAGAACGGCTTTCTTAACGGCAGCATCGCGGTAAATTTTTTGGTGACCAAGCCCCTTTGTAAACAGGAAACGAACATTTGGCCATTCCTCTTTCTCCGCCCTTCGTGCATCTGCCATTGGGGTAACATCATCGTCTTCGTCGTGAATCCACAATACCGATGCCTGTATGTTGTTCATGGCCCTTCTGATAGAAAACCATTCTACCGGTTTTCCGCTGATTTTAAAAATAACATCGTACAGGGCCTTTTTAATAGATGGCTTGCGCAAACCTAATAGTACAAATGCACCTTGTATGGCACTACTGGTTTCGGTTGCAGGTGCAATAAGCACAACCTTGGTGGTTGCGTCATGTTGCAACTCTTCCATGGCAAGGCTGATGGCGATACCTCCAAAAGAATGCCCAATAAACAATGTTACTTTACCATATAGTTCTACTACTTTTTTAATGAGGTTGCTGTATTCTACCGCATTTATCGAACTGCCTTCGCTGGCGCCATGGGCAGGTGCATCAAATGCCAGTACTTCATAATTTTTTTGTACGAGTGCCGCCGCATATTTATCGAATTTGTGGCAGGTTGATGAAAAGCCATGTAAGATCAATGCTCTTTTGGGTGCCCCTTCATTGCATACATACCCTTTTACATTTTTTCCATCTAATAAAAAATGAAGGGCTGTTGCTGATTTAAAAACCTCGGATTCTTTACCTTTGTATCGAACGGGTGGGGTACAAAAAATTCTAAAAGCTTCTTCACCAGCTTTTCGTTTACTGATCACCGATAGTAAGATGATCTTTGCCCTTATAAAGCGGATGGCCAGCTTCTGTTGTATATTCATCTCTCAAAATTACTACTTATGAAAATAGCATTGATAGGGGCTGGAAATGTAGCAACTGTTTTAGGTAGATTGATGGCCAGTAAACATCACCAGATCATTCAGGTAATAAGCAGGAATGTTTTAAATGCCCAAACATTGGCCCAGGAATTTGGAGCCAGCTTCTCCGATTTTAATGGAAAACCAGACCTCTCTGCAGATATATTTGTTTTGGCAGTGTCCGATCAGGCGCTTGATCATTTGTTTTCTCAACAGGAAATGGGCCATAAGCTGGTGTTGCATACTGCCGGTTCTGCTTCTATTAATGTACTGGAAAAAATGTCGGTCAATTACGGCGTATTGTATCCCCTTCAAAGCCTGCGCAAAGAAATGGAAACGATACCTACCATTCCCTTTTTGGTAGATGGCAATACCGTAGACGTTACAAAATTCATTGAAGAATTTGCCCGAAGTATTTCCGATTCGGTAAGAAGGGTGGGTGATGAGGAGCGTTTAAAATTGCACGCCGCAGCAGTGGTAGTAAGCAATTTTACCAATCATTTGTACGCAATTGCGGAAGAGTTTTGTGAAAAAGAAAACATCGACTTTGGAATGCTCAAACCATTAATATTGGAAACGGCCTACAGGGTGCAAGCTGTCTCACCATCTAAAGTGCAAACAGGGCCGGCTGTAAGGAAAGACATTATAACGTTAGACAAACACCTGCGCATCCTAGCGGCACATCCTAAGTTGCGCACCATGTACCTGCGCTTAACAGACAGTATCATGAATCCGTAAAAGGCTTAGTTGTGAGGGAAAACAATGTCGGTTCTAATCTTGTAAGGATCTACAGGCTTTCCGTCTTTGTCGATAGGATCTGTTACATACACTTCATAAGGATTGCCTTTCTTCTTTTTCTTTTTATCTTTCGCCCATTCTGCCAGCGCATCATATGCCATGTTCGTTTTAGAATAGGGGCCATAATAATGGGCAATAATGGCACTGTCGCCACCTATACTTTTTACCAAAAAACCCTTTGGCAATTTTGCAGGTTTTTTAATGATGGGTATACCCGCTTCAAAAAAGAAAGGCGCTTTGTTGGTTTTGTACCAAACCGTTTTATGACCATCCATTTGTATGTTTTGTTTTTTAATAAAATCTGACAGTTTTTGATCGAAGATCTGCGTGATTTTAACGCTGATTCTTTCGCTGGTAGCCGCGCTGTCACTCACATACAACATCAATTTTTTTGGCGCAATGGTATCAATAATATTAATGATAGGAGGCCTGCCAGCATTGTTGATGGGCGCTGTACTGTCTTTTTTGGTTTTAACAGGTGGCTGTGGGCTGTTGGGTACTTTATTTGTCTTTTTCTCTTTGCAGGAAAAAAGTAAAAAAACTGCCAACAATAGGGTCAAAAAGATGGCTGCAATATTTTTCATGTATAATAAGGCGCATTATTTGATGAACAAATTAGTGATTCTTTTATACATTCATCTGCTAAAAAAATGAATTTTTCCTTAATTGGTAATTTGAAGTAGGTTTGCAAATCCGAAATTTGCAAGCATGTATAGCATAAAATTTAAATTTGAACAGAAAGGCCTGGAACCAATAATCATAAACAATGTAACAGCAGGTGAATCTATTTTAGAAGTAGCATTAAAGAACGATATAGAATTACACCACAATTGTGGTGGGGTTTGTGCCTGTAGCACTTGCCATTTGTACCTTGAATCAGGTGAAAACCATGTAGAAGAGTTATCTGACAGGGAAGAAGATTTTATCGACAGGGCTGTAAATCCGCGACTGAATTCGAGATTGGGTTGCCAATGTGTGTTGCAGAACGGAGCAGGAGCCCTGGAAGTTACTTTGCCAGATCAATCACAGTTTTTTGGTGAATAAAAATAGCAGCACCGTTATTTTGTAACACACCATTTTACCATTCCTTAAACCAGCAGATAAATAAACCTTTATTTGCGCATTAGCACCAATATGAATTTTGAACCACCCATTCACTGGAACGACTATGAAGACATCGCTCAGAAACTGTACGAACGTTTTGGAGATGATTTTTCAGAAGCAAAAATCTACCGCATTCGTTTTACCGATTTGCTCAAATGGGTATTGGAATTGCCACATTTTGAAGGCAAAGCAGCAGATAGCAACGAAGGCCATCTCGAAATGATACAAAGCAGCTGGGTATATGAATGGCGCGACAATCAAAAGAAATAACTACAACCCATAAGCATGAGTTTACTAGCCAATTTTAAACCCATCCGATTGTTTGTGCTGGATGTTGACGGTGTACTCACCGATGGTTCTCTGCTGGTATTTGGTAACGGAGAAATGGTGCGCCGTATGAACATCAAAGATGGTTACGCCTTGCAGTTGGCCATTAAAAAAGGGTACCAGGTGTTGGTGATTTCTGGTGGACAATCAGAAGCTGTCCGCCAAAGGCTGGCAAAACTGGGCGTAGAAGAAGTGCACCTGAATGTGAAAAACAAATCAGAGATCCTGATGCGTTATGTTACAGCACAACAGCTTCAATGGAAGGAAGTGCTGTATATGGGAGACGACATACCAGACCTCAAAACCATGCAGATGGCAGGTTTGGCCTGTTGCCCTGCCGATGCAGTAGCCGAAATAAAATCGATCGCTCATTACATTTCTCCCATCAAAGGCGGAGAAGGTTGTGTGAGAGACGTAGTGGAGAAAGTATTAAAATTAAATGATCACTGGAACGACGACGACAACATCGCATCCCGATAAAATAAATCACACCACTTTCTATATTCACAAATCCTTTCATGAAATTAGTTGCCGCTTTTTTAAAATTGATCCGCTGGCCGAATCTTTTTTTTATTGCGCTTACCCAGAGTTTGTTTTATTTCTGCGTGTTCGATCATTTGTTACTTCAAGCTGCTTTCCCACACAGTCATTTGTTGTTTTTTTTATTGGTATCAGCTTCTGTTGTTATTGCTGCTGCCGGATATATCATCAACGATTATTTTGATGTACAAATTGATGCCATCAATAAACCACAAAAAGTGGTGGTTGATAAAATGGTGAAACGACGTTGGGCCATCATTTGGCATTGGTTGCTGTCGTCATTAGGCATTGTATTAAGTATGTACATCAGTTACAAAATTGGTAATTGGATCATAACCATCGCCAACCTTTTTTGTGTATTACTCCTCTGGTTTTATTCTACCACTTTTAAAAGAAAAGTACTGTCTGGCAATATCATCATTGCTGCTTTAACTGCATGGGTAATTGTGGTAGTATACTTTTTCTGTGGTGCCAATATCAGCAACTGGCAGCAAACCAATATTCCATTTGATGCAACCAAGTTTTTTAAATACATGGTGCTTTATGCGGGCTTTGCTTTCATTGTGACGCTCATTCGTGAAGTGGTGAAAGATTTAGAAGACATGCAGGGCGATGCCAAGTACGATTGCCGCACCATGCCCATTGCTTGGGGAGTGCCAGTGTCTAAAGTATACACAGCGGTTTGGTTGGTGGTTTGTGTAGCAGCTTTGGCTATCATTCAATTGTATGCGGTTCAATTAGGTTGGTGGCCCATTGCCCTATATGGTGTTGTATTTATTATTTTACCCCTGTTGTGGATATTGCGCAAACTCTTCAAAGCCAGGGTAGCCGCCGATTACAAGCAACTGAGCACACAAATTAAATTTGTAATACTGGCTGGTATTTTATCTATGTTGTTTTTTATTTTCTAGCGATATGAAAAAAATAATATTGGCTTCCCAGTCGCCCCGGAGAAAACAATTGCTCGAATGGGCAGAAGTACCCTTCCATGTTATGGTGAGTGATATTGATGAAAGCTTTGATGCTGCGATGTCATTTGAAGAAGCTGCCATTTTTATTGCACACAATAAAGCAAAAGCCATTGCAGCAAAAGTGGGTACCACTACGCCTATTTTGGCGGCAGATACAGTGGTAGTATGCAACAAAAAATTTTTGGGAAAGCCCGTTGATGAAGAAGAAGCGATAGCTTTTTTAACCATGTTGCAAGGCAATACTCATCAAGTAATTACAGGCGTGGCCATTTTATATGAAGCGCAAAAAGTGTTGTTTGCAGATACCACCGAAGTTATTTTTCACCCATTAACCGATGCCGATATTAGGCACTATGTACAACAATACAAACCCTACGACAAAGCAGGTGCTTATGCCATTCAAGAATGGATTGGAGTGGTAGGCATTGCTGCTGTAAAAGGTGATTTTTACAACGTAATGGGTTTACCCGTGAGTAGGGTAGTACAATGTTTAAATGCATTATAAGCATTGATCTTTGAGTGAGTATTTTCCCATCTTATTACGGGATAAATCCCCTTTTATTGTACAATCATTGTATTTAATTTTCGTCATTATTCTATACCCTCAACTGTATCTGATGACGGAAAAATTACTGCATTTTATTTGGCAGCATCAATATTTTGAATCAAGAGAACTTCATTGTACACAAGGAGATGGTTTGTTGATACTCCACAAAGGCACGCTGAATACCAACCAGGGCCCTGATTTTTTAAATGGAAAAATCAAGATCGCTGGCACCACACTGGCTGGCAACATCGAACTGCATGTGCTGAGTTCAGATTGGGACTTACACCAGCACAGTACCGATCAAAACTACAACAACATTATTCTGCATGTAGTATGGAAACACGATTTACCTAAAGCATTTCCTTTCCCTACACTAGAACTACAACCACTCATTTCATCATTGTTGTTATCCAGGTATGAAGAACTGATGCAGAGTGCACATTTTATTCCTTGTCAGCAACACATTTCCAATATTCCTAACATCCTTTTTTCTTCCTGGAAAGAACGACTGCTCATTGAACGGTTGCAAGACCGGGCAAAACACATAGAGGGTTTGTTAAAACAGAGTAACCTTCATTGGGAAGAAGTGTTTTGGTGGTTACTGGCCCGCAATTTTGGGGTGAAGATCAACAGCGAATCTTTTGAAAGAATTGCCAAGACCATACCAGTGAAGTTATTGGCGAAACACAAAAATCAAATTCAACAACTAGAAGCCTTGTTGTTGGGGCAGGCCGCCATTCTCGACAAAACATTTGAAGATGATTATCCAAATATGCTGCGAAGAGAATACATTTTTCTGCAGAAAAAATACAAACTCAAAAAAGCGCATGCCCCGTTGTATTTTCTAAGGATGCGACCTGCCAATTTTCCTACATTGAGGTTGGCACAATTGGCCATGCTGATTCACCAGAGTCATCATTTATTTTCAACCATTAAAGAGCTGGATAGTTTAGCCGCTCTACAAAAACAGCTGAACGTTACTGCCAACGATTATTGGCATTACTGCTACATGCCCGATCATCCCACAGCTTTTAGAAAAAAAAGATTGGGTAAATCGATGATCGATAATATTTGCATCAATACTATTGTGCCAGTATTGTATGCCTATGGTTACTACAACAATATAGAGTCATTAAAGCAGAAAGCACTCGATTGGCTGAGCGTGCTTGCTGCAGAGCAAAACAACATTGTAAGGGGATTTGAAAAACTGGAAATAGCTTGTTCCAATGCCTTCGATTCCCAGGCTTTGCTGCAATTAAAAAAACATTACTGCGATCAAAAAAAATGTTTGCAATGTGCGGTGGGCAGTAAACTGCTCAAAAGTTGAGAAAAAATCGCGACACTACGATACTTTTCCCTCAATGATGGAGAAGGTTTACAACAATTTTTATGGGAACATGATTGGATAAATAATCAACCCCATTTATAAGTAGCCACCACTTCTAAATCGGGATGCAAACTTTTCATCACCGGACAATTGTCGCCAATTTTTTGAAGTACCAACCTGTCTTTTTCTTCTATGTTTAGGACTGGAAGCAATAAGGTTACTTCAATTTTTCCAATTCTGCGTGGATCTGCCAGCATGTGTTTGGTTACTTCAATGCTGGTATTGGTAAGGTCGATACCCATGTCTGCAGACCGGATACCCATGGTGGTGATCATACATGTGGCGAGGGCAACGCACACGGTATCGGTTGGACTGAACCTTTCCCCTTTTCCCCGGTTGTCTGTTGGGGCGTCGGTTTCAATTACGGTGCCACTCTGCAAATGGGTGCACTCGCACCTAAGTTCGCCTTTATAAATAATGCTTGCTGTCATGATGTGTTTGGTTGATGTTTGCTTAATAATGCGCTTTCTTCGTTAAAAAGAGTACAACATTCATTGCTGCATTCTATTTTTGCATAAATTTACCTAAGTAAAAAGAATACATGAAGAAAATATTTTTAATACTCATTGCATTTTCGGTATCAATGGTTGCCATTGCACAAGAAAAAACAACACCCACGAAAACGAAAAAAGAAATTCGCAGGGAGCGAATCGATGCCATGACGAAGTTGGAAGAAGATGGAGTGATTACTTATAAAAAACATACTGTTTTTGGGGGTAAATTCACTACAGATGGTTACGGTGGATTTATGGAAATTGGACGGGCGAAATCCATAAGAACCGCTTTGTTATTTCAATTGGAGATTACAGAACGTAAACACGAAAAAGAAGAAAAGCAACAATTCAATTTCAGTACCACTGCTCCCATCATTTATGGCAAGATCAATTTTTTTTATCCCATTAAAATGGGTGTACAATACCAATACTTATTAGGAAACAAGAGTAATAAAAATGGCATCAGTATTTCCGGAAATGTGGGTGGTGGTGCCATCATTGGTTTATTGAGACCTTACCTGGTTGAAATTGAAAAACAAGGAGAGCGCAAATATGTGGGCTACGATTCACCAGATAGTTTGTTCTTTTTAAACGGACCGTTTATTGGTGGGCCAGGCTTGGGAACAGGGTGGAGTAAAATGAAAGTAACCCCAGGTTTGTATGTGAAACCCGCCATGAGATTCGATTATGGCAAATACAACGAAATGGTAAGTGCCATCGAAATAGGCCTGATCGGTGAGTTCTATTCCAAAAAAATACCACAGATGGTATACCAGAAAGAGCGCCAGTTGTTTTTGTCTGCTTTTGTGGCCATCGTTTTCGGAAGACGGAAATAAACTTTTACCAATAAATTATATTAATACCGTAGGCCTTGCACAATTTGCAAGGCCTTATCTTTGCATATCGAATTAAATAGAAGAAATATGGCCTGTGCTCCAGAAATAACTACTGAATATGCTCCTTTAAAAAAGCCCAATTGGCTCCGTGTAAAACTTCCCATTGGCGAAGATTACAAACACGTGCGCAATTTGGTAGACACCCATAAATTACACACCATCTGTGAAAGTGGCAATTGTCCGAATATGGGAGAATGCTGGGGTGCCGGAACGGCCACTTTTATGATCTTGGGCAATATTTGTACCCGCAGTTGTGGTTTTTGTGCAGTGGCTACGGGCAGACCTCTGGAAGTTGATTGGGACGAACCACAGCGCGTAGCTGAAGCCATTCATCTGATGAAAGTGAAGCACGCCGTTCTTACCTCTGTTGACAGAGATGAACTGAAAGACGGCGGTAGCATCATTTGGTACAATACCATCAAAGCAGTAAAATCATTGAACCCAGATACTACATTGGAAACGTTGATTCCCGATTTCAAAGGAAAAAACAAAGACAAGAATGTGCAGCGGATTATCGATGCAGCCCCCGATGTAGTGAGTCATAACATCGAAACAACCGAGCGCCTTACCCGTCAAGTACGCATCCAAGCACAATACTGGCAAAGCATGGATACCCTAAAAAGATTGAAAGATGGTGGCATGCGTACCAAAAGTGGCATCATGCTCGGATTGGGCGAAGCCAAAGAAGAAGTGGTGCAAACCTTACAGGACTTATACAACAATGGAGTAGATGTGGTAACCATTGGTCAATACCTTCAACCTAGCAAAAAACACTTACCAGTTCAACGTTTTGTACATCCCGACGAATTTGCGGAGTACCGCGAAATAGGCTACCAAATTGGATTAGACTATGTAGAAAGCGGCCCCTTGGTTAGATCATCTTACCACAGCGAAAAACATGTGATTCCCAATTGGGGCAGAAATAAGTGGATGGAAGAGAAGGCTATGTTGTAAAAGTTTTAGTGAATTAAACCTAACATTCATTTCATTTGAGCTTACCAGCTACTAACGCTATGTTGCTTACCTTAGCGCATGGCTAAATATGTATCAATTTTATGTTGCATTTTTCTCTCTAGTGTTAATAACCTTTATGCCCAACGCTTATGGGTAAACGCAGCGCCCGACTTTGGCAAATTGCCGAAAGGGATGCAACTGTTTAAATCGAATGATTCTTTAGATGGCAAACCTTTTTTTGCATACTACGCCGTAGTAAATCTAAGCAATAAAAAAAGAAAACTTTTAGTAGATACCAGCGACAATCGCAGACTGACCCCCACTCAGTTTTATCAAAAAAACAAACAACCTCATTTGGTAGTGAACACTACATTCTTCTCTTTTGCCACAAACAAAAGTCTGAATGTGGTAATCAAAAACGGTGAAATACTCGCCAGCAACAACCATACCATCGCAGGAAAAGGAAAAGATACGCTTACCTACCGACATGTATTTGGCAGTGCCTTTGGCATCGATCGAAAAAGGCGTGCTGAAATTGCGTGGACGTACACTGAACCTTCCATGAAAGCAGTATATGCGATTCAACATCCAATACCAGTTGTAAAAGATTCAAATACGAATTTTTCTCTGGAGGCAGCTAAAAAAGCGGTGAATTTTTCATCTACAGCTCCACATGAAATGAAGCTATGGAACAAAACCATGGCAGTGGGTGGTGGCCCAGTATTGCTGCAAAACAGCAGCATTAATATCACCAACGATGAAGAATTGAAATTTGCCGGTAAATCAAAATATGATATGCATCCCAGAACATTGATTGGCTACACCAAACAAAATAAGATGATTGTGATGGTAATAGAAGGCCGTCATCCCGGTGTTTCAGACGGTGCTTCGCTTTTGCAATGTGCCGAATTGATGTTGCAGTTGGGTTGTGTAGAGGCCATGAATTTAGATGGCGGTGGAAGTACCTGCATGCTCATTAACGGAAAGCCCACCATTTACCCTAGCGACAAAGGCGCTGAAAGACCCGTGCCTGCTGTGCTTTTGGTTTATTAGAATGAACCAAGGCACACTGCCATTTTTGTTTTATATTTTAAGCATCGATGCTTTTAAGGTTTCTTCAACACCGTTTCAAATAATTTAAAAATACGTTTGTATTCATCTGTCCAACTGCTGGGTTCTACAAAACCATGGTCTTCCATGGGGTAGGAAGCTAGCTCCCAATTGTCTTTTCCTAATTCAATCAACCGCTGCGAGAGTTTTACAGCATCCTGGTAATGCACATTCACATCAACCATGCCATGACAAATGAGCAAGTGTCCTTTTAAACCTTCCGCAAAATAAAGTGGTGAACTTTTTCGGTAAGCAATGCTATCGTTAAATGGTTCGTTTAGAATGTTGGCCGTGTAACCATGGTTGTATTGTGCCCAATCAGTAACGGGTCTCAATGCCGCACCCGCTGCAAAACTGTTCGGTTCATTAAACATGGCCATCAAGCTGATGAATCCTCCATACGATCCTCCATAAATGCCCACTCTGTTTTTATCTACCCCATAAGTTTTATGGAGGTAAGCTGCTGCGTCTACATGATCTGATAAATCTTTACCACCCATATGTCGGTAAATACCGGTACGCCAATCTCTGCCATAGCCTGCACTGCCCCTGTAATCGATGTCCATCACATAATATCCTTCATCGGCCAGTAAATTATGGAACATGTATTCGCGGAAATAACTACTCCACCATTTGTGGGCATTTTGCAAATAGCCTGCACCATGCACAAAAATAACCGCCGGCTTTTTTGGATCAGGGTTGGCTGGTTTGTACACTCTTGCATATACATCGGCACCATCACTTGCCTTGAAGCTGATGACTTCAGGATCTTTCCAGGCATAGGTTTTAAATTCTTCGCTCTGTGCTTTATTGGTAACCTGCACCATCGTTTTTTCATTGCCCAGTTCTTGCATGTACAACTCTGTGGGTTTGTTAGAATAAGAGTAGAGGATGGCCATCCATTTTTCATCGGGCGAAATAGTTACTTCATTGTTGCCGGTTAGTGTGGTGAGTTTTTCGGCCTTACCACCGGTTACGGGTAAACGATAAAAGTGTTTTTCTCCCGGATGTACTTCGTTTGTGGTAATGTAAAAATATTTTTTATTGGCAGATAGTTCTGCATCCTGTACCTCGTATTTTCCGGAAGTAATTTGTTGCTTTTGAGCAGTAGCAGCATTGGCTACATACAAATGACTGTAACCACTGTTTTCTGAATGATACCAAAATTGTTCTTCGTTCAACCATCCTTTTCTATTAAACCCAGGGCCACCTACCCATGCTTCGTCGCGTATACGATCGATGTTTTTGATGGTTCCTGAATTGGCGTCCCAAACTGCCAACCATCGGTCTTTGTTATCTTGCGAACGTACATCCAGCAACAAATACTTGCCAGAAGGAGACCATTCTGTGTTGCTAAAATTAACTGCTCTGGGGGCAGGCTTCTTATTTTTTTCTTCCCATACAGCCGGGTAATCTTTTAAGTAGGCAGGTAGCTCCTTAATGCCTGGAAATGCCTCAGTACTTATTTTATACAACGTGTCTTTTTCACGATCATATACATACATTTCTGATGTTCCCAATACTTCTCCCACTTTGGTACGAGCAGGAATGTCGGTGGTAAAACCAGACTCTGTAACGTAACTAGGAACAATGGTGGCTTTGTTTCCGGTGGCTTGTTTAAACAAACGATAACTTACAAAACGACCATCCGCACTCAAGCTGAGGTTCTGCAAAGTTTTATCTTCTATGTTGAGGATTTTTAGTTCCTTTTCTTTTGGGAGGCTGTTGTTATAAGCAAGTGTGGCCGCTCTTTTATCTTTCCTGCTTTTCAATACTTCAAAATATTGCAGCTGGTTGTTGGTTAACCATTTCTCTTGTAAATTATCTGCTTCCCTCGGTTCTCTCCCAGCTCCGCGGATACCGCCTGTTGGAGCCGCACCAGTTTGTATTCTGGTGAGTTGCATGGTTTCGCCGGTAACAATATCCCATGCAAATAAATTCTGAGAACGATTATAAATTAGTTTGGTTTCATTGAATGAAAATTGAGGATTCGATTCAATGTCGGTGGTTTGTACCACTTTTTTTGTTTTACCAGACTTCACGTCTACATAAAAAATATCGCCGCCTTTTGCATACGCATAAGCCGCTTTTTTGGCGTTGTATTGAAGGCTTCCGGCCGTCAACATTTCTTGCCGCTCTTTTACGGATACTTTTCTAGGAACCATGTTGCCGTTGCTGATGGCATAAAGGGAGTCGGAGGGTGCCTTATCGGGGTTCCAATTAAAATAAAGCGTTTTGCCATCGGCACTCCATGTGGTATTAGAAGGCGAACTGCCGATCCATTTTGGATCTCGCATAATTTTATCGACTGTTAATTTTCCCAGACTGTTTTGTGCCCACAAAGAGGAACTGCTTAGCAAGCATACAAGCGTAAATAATCTCAGCATCATGTAGAATTGGTTTTGTAGCGTAAATATATCCGATTCTTACTTCAACTGATTGGCCGTTTATAAAAAATATCTAGGGCAATTTCGTATTTGTCGAATATTTAATGAATGATGCTACATTTATGAGTGTGTTGAAAACTGTTGTTTGTACTGTTTAGCACACAACAACTTTTTTAAATTGATTTTTATTACCTTCAAAAAAAATAGATTATGAGATTACCATCATTGCTGCCTTCCTTGTTGTTTATTGCGATAGCATTCACTGCATGCAAAGACAGTAAAAAACAATCAACTACCGGTGTAAATGAAAATGCCGCCAGTACAGTAGATTCCAACTGGTTTGTTTCTTCTAATATTTATGAAGTAAATCTCCGACAGTATACCTCAGAAGGAACCATCAAAGCATTTGAAAAAAGTTTGCCAAGATTAAAAGAAATGGGTGTCGAAATGTTGTGGTTCATGCCCATCACACCTATTGGGATAGAAGGCAGAAAAGAAACCCCTAAAGAAATGGGTAGCTACTATGCTGTTCGAAACTACACTGCCTTTAATGAAGATTATGGAAGCATGGAGGATTGGAAAAGTTTTGTAAAAAACGCTCATGCACTGGGTTTCAAAGTAATTACCGATTGGGTGGCCAATCATTCTGCACCCGATAATCCATGGGTTAAAAATCATCCCGATTTTTATGCAAAAGATTCTACAGGTAAATTGATTGCACCATTCGATTGGACAGATGTGCGCAAGCTCGATTACAGTAACCGTGGTTTAAGAGACAGCATGATTGCTGCCATGAAATTCTGGCTTACCGAAACCCGTATTGATGGTTTTAGGTGTGATGTAGCGGCTGAAGTGCCTACTGATTTTTGGAAAGAATGTATCACAGCATTGGAAGCGGTGCAACCAGACATATTCATGCTGGCCGAAGCGGAGAAACCCGAATTGCACCAAGTAGGCTTTGATGCCAGCTATGCCTGGAGCGCCATGCATGCCATGTCTGATTTGTACAAAGGCAACATGAAACTGATGAAATTTGATTCGTTGATGAATGCAAATATCAGCTCGCATCCTGCGAAAGCACCACGGATGTTTTTTACCACCAATCATGATGAGAACAGTTGGAATGGAACGGAGTACGAAAAATTTGGCGACGCCGCCAAAGCTTTTGCAGTGTTCAGTCAAACGATGGGGCACAGCATACCGTTGATATACAGTGGGCAGGAATTGCCCAATAAAAGAAGGCTTAAATTTTTTGTGAAAGATACTATTCAGTGGACAGGCAATTATGAAATGGCAGCATTTTACAAGGCATTGTTATCCTTGCGCAAGACCAATCCAGCGTTGCATACAGATGCCAGTTACAAAAAATTGGCGAGCAGCAACGAGGCTGCCGTGTATGCTTTTGTAAGAGAAAAAGAAGGTAGGAAAGTGCTGGTAGTCATTAACTTTTCTGCAATGCCACAACAATTTCAGGTAAAGGATGCAGTAATCAATGGTGAGCCCTTGAACCTGTTTTTGGGCAAAAAAGAAAAAATAAGCGATACCCATACATTTAACACAGCGCCTTGGGGTTATATCGTTTACGATTACAAATAAAATATTTGAGCATTAATTCTTTAAAATGCATGGTTGAATAAAAACTTCCATGCATTTTTTGTAGAGTCATTAAATATTGTATTTTTAGCATTGTGTAAAACTTACACTTTGTGTAAAATTGCCAACGCTTCATTTTAAGCCATTACTTTTAAAAGATTGCTATGTCGTCATCACCCGCTTCACCGCAACGGAAATTATCATTCTGGGAATTGTGGAATATGAGTTTTGGATTTTTCGGAATTCAGTTCGGTTTTGAATTGCAAAATTCGAATGTAAGCAGAATTTTTGAAACGCTTGGCGCCAATAAAGATGATATTCCTATTTTATGGATAGCCGCTCCGTTAACCGGTCTGTTGGTGCAACCCATCATTGGTTACCTAAGCGATAGAACCTGGCATCCTTACTGGGGCCGTCGCCGACCGTTCTTTTTTATTGGAGCGGTGTTGGCCACCATTGCATTGTTCATCATGCCCAATTCGCCCAGTTTGTGGATTGCCGGCGGTATGTTGTGGATCTTAGATGCTTCCATCAACATTTCTATGGAGCCTTTCCGGGCTTTTGTGGGCGATAAATTAACGCCTTCCCAAAGAACCGCAGGTTTTGCCATGCAGAGCTTTTTCATTGGCGTGGGGTCGGTGATTGCTGCCTTGTTGCCATGGGTATTTACCAACTGGTTTGGATTTAGTAATCAAGCGGGCCCAGAAGAAATACCTGATTCGGTGAAATGGTCGTTTTACCTCGGTGGGTTAGCATTTTTAGGAGCAGTGCTCTACACCGTATTCACTACAAAAGAGTTTCCACCAGAAGATATTGAAAAGTTTAAACAGGAAAAAAAGCAAACTACTTTCAAAGATGCATTAGGCGAAACCTTTGGCGGCATTTTAAAAATGCCCACCACCATGAAGCAATTGGCTTTTGTGCAATTCTTTACCTGGTTTGCCCTGTTTGCCATGTGGATTTATTCTACCAATGCGGTTACAGCCAATAAATATAACATGAAGGTAGATCAACAGTTGGTCACAAAAATGGAGGCTGCATTGAAGTCAGATAGTTTAAAATTGGCTACAGAAGCGGCTTCGCAAACCTCAGGTATCATCAATACCGAAAAAGAAAAACTACAAAAACGCATCGGTTCTTTGTTAATTGATATCAAAGAAATCAGGGATTATCGTGCGGCTCAAAATCCGGTGACCATTTCTGTAAACCTGGCCAATCATTTTGCCGATAGTTTAAATACACAAACAACGATTGCAGAAAAAGTGGAATTGAAACGGGTTCAAAAAGAATATAATGACGGAGCCGATTGGCTCAATGTATGTTCGAGTGTTCGAAATGGGGTTGCGGCTTTGTTTGCATTTATCCTACCATTGATTGCGGCTCGAACCAACCGAAAAATTACCCATCTCATTTGTTTGATAATAGGCGGTATCGGATTGATTTCGATTTACTTTATTACCAATCCTACTTTCATCATTGTATCGATGGGCCTGGTAGGTATTGCTTGGGCAAGTATTTTAAGCATGCCTTATGCCATGCTCTCGAATGCTTTGCCTGCCAACAAAATGGGATATTACATGGGTGTATTCAATTTCTTTATAGTAATACCACAGATTGTTGCAGCGAGTATTTTAGGTTTCTTCACCATGAAGGTATTCGAAGCCAATACACTCAACACCATTGTATTAGGTGGGGTAGCGATGATTCTTGCAGGATTGCTCACCTTATTTGTGAAAGACGACGATTAAAACTAAAAAAATGAAAAAACTATTGCTCCTATGCGTGACCGTTAGTATCAGTATACTGGCTGTTGCACAATCCGAATTGCCAAAGTCTTATCCTACCCATTGGTGGGTGGGCATGAAAAATTCATTTGTACAAGTGATGTTGCAGGGCGATAACATTGGGGGTTCTTCTGTAACATTGGCTTACCCGGGTGTGAAATTGTTGAAAGTGCATCAAGTAGAAAACAAAAACTATTTGTTTCTTGATTTATCTATAAGCAGCACAGCCAAACCGGGTACCCTTTCATTCAGTATGAAAAATGCGGGCAAAACCACGCGTTTGCCTTTTCTATTAAAATCGAGAAGAACAGGCAATGGCAGCAGTTATGCGCAGGGCGTTACTTCCAAAGATTTGATGTACCTCATTATGCCTGATCGTTTCAGCAATGGCGATCCTAGCAACGATCGAGTGCCAGGAATGAAAGACCAAAGTTTGCGCAGAGATACAGTGTACAACAGACACGGAGGTGATTTGAAAGGGGTGGAAAATAAAATCGATTACTTAAAAGAATTGGGGGTTACTGCTATTTGGTTAAACCCCATTATTGAAAATGATATGCCTACCCGCACAGAACATGGGTATGCATTTACCAATCATTACAAAGTAGATCCAAGATTGGGTGGTGATGCTGCCTACCAAAGTTTAATTGATGCGGCCCACAAAAAAGGCGTGAAGATCATCCAAGATGCGGTGTACAACCATGTGGGTGTTGATCATCATACGGTGGTAGATCCGCCAATGAAAGATTGGCTGCACCAGTGGCCGAAATATACCAACACCACTTACAAAGATCAGGTATTGTTTGATCCTTATGCCAGCAAAAAAGACGTTGCCATCATGGCCGATGGATGGTTCACCCCACAGATGCCCGATTTGAACCAAAACAACCCTTACGTAGCCAATTTTTTAATTCAGCATGCCGTTTGGACAGTAGAAGAATTTGGTATTGATGGCTGGAGAATTGATACCTATGCCTACAACGATTTACCCTTTATGAACCGTTGCAACACAGCATTGCAAACAGAGTTTCCTGCACTCACCATGTTTGGCGAAACATGGGTGCATGGTGTACCCAATCAAAGTTATTTTTGCCAAAACAATTACAACATTCCTTTTAAAAGTAACCTACAGGCCGTTACAGATTTCCAAACATTGTGGGGCATTACCGATGCCATGACCAAAGATTTTGGGTGGAACGATGGCGTGAATAAATTATACACTACATTGGCGCAAGATTTCGTGTACAAAGACCCGATGCGCAATGTGATTTTTTTAGACAACCATGATTTATCGAGGTTTTATTCTGTGATTGGCGAGCACAACGAAAAATACAAATCTTCTTTTAGTTGGTTGCTCACTTGCCGTGGTATTCCACAAATGTATTATGGTTCGGAAGTAAACATGACTGGCGTAACGAGCCCGAACGATGGGTTTGTACGCCAGGATTTCCCGGGAGGGTGGCCCTCAGATGCAGTGAATAAATTTACCGCAGCAGGTAGGGTAGGAAAAGATCAACAAATTTGGAATCATATATCCACACTGGCCACCTTCAGAAAAAATTCTTCTGCCATTACCACTGGTAAAATGATGCAATTTGTGCCCGAAGATGGCGTGTATGTTTATTTTAGGTACGATGCCAAGCAAACGGTGATGGTAGCCATGAATACTTCGAAAGAAAAAAGAACAGTGGTAGTTTCAAAATATGCAGAACGAAGTAATGTATTTTCGAAGGCAAGAAACGTGGTATCCAATGAAACGAATGTTTTAGCAGATTTTTCTTTGGAAGCGCACCAGTCGGTGGTGTTGGAGTTGATGAAATAACTTAAAAAAGCTGAATAACAGAAATGAATAAAAGAATCCCCGTTTGCATTTGCAGACGGGGATTTTTTTTTACTAGATGATGTATTTGACTTTTGACGACTTCATTTGTCATGTAATTCAGCCGGTTTGCAACCGAATTCCAGGAGCATTACTCGGCACATGTCATCTTTACCGAATAAAATATGTGGCTGTGAGATATTTGTGTTGCCCTTAAATCCAAACGCATATCTCTGAAACGTCTTTTCTTTTAATATCTGGAACCCAACATTCTTCTACAGGATAACCCACTGGGATGAGCAAAAACGGTTTTTCATTTTCGGGTCGATTCAAAATTTTTATTAAGAAATTCATTGGGCTCGGTGTATGTGTTAGTGCTACCAAACCTGCGTCATGAATGGCAGCCAATAAAAAGCCACAGGCAATGCCACAACTTTCTGTTACATAATAATTTTGATGTTTTTTATTGTCAACAAACTCATAACTCCTTTTAAAAACAACGATCAGGTAGGGAGCTATTTCTAAAAATGGTTTATTAAAATCGGTACCGAGTGGAGCGAGGTCTTTCAGCCACTCATCAGACATTCTGTTTTCGTAACTTTCTTTTTCTTCTATTTCCGCCGCTAATCGGATGGCTTTTTTTACTTCCGGATTTTTTACTACAACAAAAGTCCATGGTTGCTTGTGTGCTCCCGATGGGGCTGTTGAAGCGGAAAGTAATATGTTTTCTATAATATTTTCAGGAATGGGTTTATCCGAAAAGTCACGAACTGTTCTACGCTTGTTCATCCAATGGTAAAACTGTTGACTGCGAATGTCCATTTCACTAATTCCATAGGATTCCTTTTTATAGGAAACAAAAGGATGATTGTCAATAATTTTTTTGTCCATTCTATTGCGTGATTTTATTCTGCAAAGTATGAAAACCCTTCTTATTAAATACATCATTCTAGCCTACTGACATATCTACAAGGGTTGTAGATTAAATTCTGTTACAAATTTTTCTGGTTCGTTTGGTGTCAAAATAATTTTCTTTTGATGAATGGTCGTAACCAATACTACATTGTTTCTTCTGGTTGCATACCAAGTCATCCTACCCAATTTTTTGTTACGGAACTTTCCCCAATATCCAAAAAGTCCACCAACACCGAATATTCTTATAGGCCATTTTAAATCATTTTTGTCAATGTGTTCAACGGTTTTAATATCAGTCCGTAAAATTTTTATGTTCGACAATGGTCTGTGAATGATTAATTGATCGGGTGTAAGTATGTAGCTAACTGGTCTAAAAAAAAATGTCCCGAAATAGATGAATAAAAATAGCGTAGTTGTAAAAATTGGAACGAATTGTACTTCGTCATTAATAAGTGAAAATTGTACAACAATGATAACAGCAAAAACAATAGTGACTACCATTGTAACCAGCTTTGCCAAGTTGTCTAAAGAAGTTTTATAGGTCATTGCTAAAAATATTTAATGTAAAAGTGATTTTATTCATGCTTCAATTGATGATTGGGCACTTCATGTAGAAGTAAATCCTTCGTGCCTTTGTGTCTTAGTGGCTGAAAGAATTTTGCCAAGCAAAAAGATATTAATTCTATCCCCCGTTGGCTGAAAGCCAGTCGGGGCATTGCCTCTTTTCACTTCATCACAAAAAAACCACTAATCATTTTTCTTAAAATACACACTGCTATCGTCTGACAAATACAACTTTAACAAGCCTCCTTCAAAACTGTACACCGCCCATTGGTTGTTGAGTTTGCTTACAAAATCGAAAGCGGCATTGTTTTCGACACAAAACATTTTGGTAGATATGATATCACCAAAACGAATGCGGTTGCCCGTTACCGTTATGCTACTGCTGATGCTGTTGCAACCATCGTTGCCACGCATGATGTTCTTGTCCAATTCAAAAATAAGTAGTGGTAGGCCTTTGGCAAAATCGGAGGTGTTGGCTTCGATGTTGTTCATCTTATACAAACCCCAACTGCCATGGAGACTGGGGTTGTAGAGGTATTGTCCACATCCCTCATAGCGTTTACCATTTACCGTTACTACTACTTTTTTGTTGTTCTTTTCAGCGCTTGTACTTTCTTGGCAGCCCTCGTTGTAAATGAGCACTTCCATTGCTCCGTTGGTAGCTTTGGTGAGGTATTTTTCTAGAGTGGGAAGTTGTTCTGGCTTCACCATGCTGCTGTTTTGGGTAGTACCATCGAGCGATTTAAACCGAATGAAATTTTCGAAATCCATTTCTACCGACCAGGTAGCAGGCGTATTTCCTTTGGCGTAAAAATCAGTGCCATTGTCGAGTTGCAACTTCATGGATTCTGACAATACGGGCGCAGCACTCATTTTTTTGCTAGCCATTTCTTTGTTACTGCTACAGGCTGTGAAAGCAATCAGCAGGATGGGCATAGTTAATTTTAGTAATAATGGCATGTGCAATGTTTTTGTAAAGTTGCTGTTTTATATGTTAGCATAAAACAAAAATGCTCCGCGAACGGAGCATTTACTATGGTGAATGTTGTATTTAAATGGTACGATTGGTATCAAAGTTTTCCAATTCCTTGCACACGGCATTAAGGAAAGTAGAACCCAATGAACCATCAATGATGCGGTGATCGTAACTCAACGAAATGTACATCATGTGGCGAATGGCGATACTATCACCTTGTGGCGTTTCTATCACTACCGGTCTTTTTTTGATGGCTCCCACCGCCATGATGGCTACCTGCGGCTGGTTGATGATGGGCGTACCCATGATGCTGCCAAATGTACCTACGTTGGTGAGTGTGAAAGTGCCCCCGGTGGTATCATCTGGTTTTAATTTACCAGTACGGGCAGCGTTGGCCAATCCGTTTACTTGTTTGGTGAGTCCGGTAAGGTTCAACTGATCTGCATGCTTAATCACAGGTACAATCAAGTTGCCATTGGGCAGGGCAGTGGCCATACCAATATTGAGGTCTTTTTTAATGATGATCTTATCACCCTCAATTGAACTGCTCAACCAAGGATATTTTTTAATCGACTTTACAATAGCTTCAATGAAGAGCGGCGTGTAAGTAATTTTTTCTCCTTCTCTTTTTTCAAAATCTCGTTTTACCCTTTCTCTCCACAACACCATATTGGTTACATCACATTCTGCAAAACTGGTAACGTGTGCACTGGTTTGTTTACTGTCTACCATGTGTTTGGCAATCAGTTTGCGCATGCGATCCATTTCTATTATTTCTACATTCCCAGTGAAATTGCTGATGGTTGCAGGCACATTTGTAGCAACGGCCAGTTCTTTGTTTTGAATGGGTGCTACTGTTGTTTGCGCAGTATTTGCTACAGCTGCTACTGGTGCAATTCCCACAGCTTTGTTTGACACATAAGCGAGGATGTCTTTTTTGCTAACCCGACCATCCTGCCCTGTTCCGGGAATATTTTCCAATTCACTCATGCTTATGCCTTCGCTTTGAGCGATATTGAGCACGAGTGGTGAATAAAAACGAGGAACGTTGTTGGCTGATGACACCGTTGCTGCTGGTGCTGCAGCCGGTTGGTAAGGAATATGTTCTACCACTTTGGCCTCTTCATATTCTTTTTGCGGAGTGGGTGTTGGTACAGCAACTTGTGTAGGTGCAGCAATATCACCAGCGGCGGTATTGATACGAGCGATAATTGTACCGATGGGCACTACATCATTCTCATTGAATAAAATTTCTGTGATGGTTCCTTCGGCAGTAGATGGTACTTCGCTGTCTACTTTATCGGTAGCAATGTCTAAAACAGTTTCGTCTTGCGCAACTTTGTCACCCGGCTTTTTGTGCCATTTTAAAATGGTGGCTTCCATAATACTTTCTCCAAGTTTCGGCATTACCAAATCAACTAAACTCATATGGCAAATTTAAATATAGTGTGTAGAAATTCAAAGCGCAAATGTAACTAAATATGTGAATAGTTGGGTGATCAACTGTTTGTTGCAGTTGAAGAAACATTCAAATCTAATAGCACTAATTTACGCAATAAGTTAAGCGCATTCACGGCAGTGAGTTGGATATTTCTTTGCCGATCGAATCTAAAATGAAAACGTTGTGCCATTTGTTTCTCGCGGTTACCCACGGCTATCCAAACAGTACCAGTGGGTTTTTCGGGCGAGCCTCCATCGGGGCCCATGATGCCGGAAACAGCCACCGCATAATCAGTATTCAGTTTTTCGGCCGCAGCTTTTGCCATTTGCAAAACCACGGGTTCGCTTACGGCGCCATGTGCTTGTAGCATTTCTTTGGGCACATTCAACATTTTTTCTTTTGCTTCGTTGGAATAGCTCACCACAGAACCATTGTAATAAGCGGAGGACCCTGGCATAGCGGTGATAAGGCTTGCCATATAACCACCTGTGCAACTTTCTGCTGTACTCATGGTTTTGTTGTTTTCTTTCAACAAGCCAGCCAAAACTTTTTCGATGGGCTCGTCTACATTGGTCACCATATATTCTTTCATCAATTCCTGCAGTTGCAAAAACAATTCATCTAAGGTAGCAGTAGATTGGTCGGTTTGATCCATATTGGCAGAGAGCCTCAACCGCACCATGCCATAATTGGGAAGGTACGCCAGTTTGATGTAGGCTGGGAGCGCTTCTTCAAAGGTTTGAATCATATCTGCTATCATCGATTCCCCAATGCCAAACGTGAGTAAAGTACGGTGAATGATGTGTGCAGTAGCAAATTTTTTCGTGAGAAAAGGTATCACATCATCTGTCATCATGCCTTTCATTTCGTGCGGCACCCCAGGCATGCTGAAAAATATTTTTCCATTTTTTTCGAAAAGCATCCCGGGTGCGGTGCCTCGTTTGTTTGGTATCACGGTGCACACGTCGGGTACTTCTGCCTGTTGAATGTTTCGGGGCGTAAGCGGCCGTTGAAATACAACTTCAAATAAATAGGTTACGTTTTTTAAAGCTGCTTCATCAATGATCAGTTTACCGCCAAAATAATCGCAGAGCAATGGTTTGGTGATGTCATCGGCAGTGGGGCCCAAACCACCGGTGATTAAAATAGCATCGGAGTGTTCCCCTTCCTGATCGAGTGCTGCTTTTATTTCGTTCCATACATCCCCCACGGCCACCCGGCGTTTAACGCGAATGCCGGCCTTGTTTAGTTCCTGCGCCATCCATGCACTGTTGCTGTCAATCACCTGGCCTATCAATAATTCATCACCAATGGTGATGATAGAAATATTTGTCATGTAAAAGGTTGTTTTGTTATTTAAAAAACAAACGGTGATGCATCTTTTTTGTTCAAATAATAAGGGATTCTCATTTTTGGACAGATGAACAGCTTCGGTTGAGCCAACAAAATTAAATCTTTTAATTTTGGTAAATAAACATTGCACATGAAGTGGATTTTTTTCATAGGAATATTGGTTAATAACTTACATCTGTACGCGCAATCGCTCGGCAACAGTTTACAAACGGCTGTACAAAAAATGCAGGCAGATGCATCATTGGAACATGCTCTTATTGGATTATACGTTGTAAACAGCAGCACGGGCAAAACCCTGTTTGACTACAATGCACAAACAGGTATGGTTCCGGCAAGTACGCAAAAAATCATCACCAGTGCCAGTGCTTTTGAAATGTTGGGTGCCGATTTCAGGTATCAAACCAAGATAGACGTTGCTGAATCTACTACTGGAAAACTGCTTGTGGTGAATGCATCTGGTGATCCGTCGCTGGGAAGTTGGCGCTGGGAAGCTACTAACAGCAAAAATGTTATAGAAGCCATCGCAACTTCTTTGAAAGCGAAAGGAATCAACAAAATGAATGACCAAGCATTGTTTGTACAAAACAATTGGGAGACGCAGGCCACACCTCGCGGTTGGACATGGGAAGACATGGGGAATTATTACGGTGCGGGTGCAAGGGCCTTTAACTGGAATGAAAACCAGTACCTTTTAACCTTACAGCCAGGTAAAAAAGAAGGGGAGCAGGTGAGCATATTAAAAATGACACCCGCCTCCGGGAATTCTTTTTCGCTGATCAACGAATTAAAAACGGGCGCCATAGGCACGGGTGATCAATCTATTATTTATGCTGCAGAAGGCAGTAGGGTAGGGCATATCAGGGGAACAGTGCCGATTGGCGCTGCTACATTCACCGTAAACGGATCGATGCCAAATCCGCAATCTTTTTTCATGGCTACCCTAAACGATGCATTGAAGGAAAAAGGGGTTGCCCTTTTGGAAAGCAATGAAGTTGTATCTTCTGAAAAACTTTCTACCCTTCAACCGATCACTGAAATAACATCACCAACGCTAGATTCTTTGAACTATTGGTTCATGCGAGAAAGCATCAATTTGTATGGAGAGGCTTTTGTAAAAACCATTGCATTGAAGCAGAAAAATATGGCTGCTACCGATACCGGATTAGCTATCATTCGCTATTTCTGGAGTACACGTGGCATCGATAAAAGTGCCCTGCATATTTTAGATGGAAGTGGCTTATCGCCCGCAAATAGGGTAACACCCGCGGCCATGGTTGCAGTGTTGCAATACGCCTTGCAACGCCCTTGGCACAACCAATTTTACAATGCCTTGCCTACGCTGAATGGCATCAAAATGAAGTCGGGTTACATCAGCGGGGTACGATCTTATGCAGGTTATGTAAAAAGCAAGAGCGGAACAACCTACAGTTTTGCCTTCATTGTA
Source organism: Ferruginibacter sp. (assembly GCA_044342365.1). GTDB lineage: Bacteria > Bacteroidota > Bacteroidia > Chitinophagales > Chitinophagaceae > Ferruginibacter. The sequence continues at coordinate 28,685 of JBIIPY010000021.1, forward strand.
AATAATTTTGACGGCAATGCAGCAGCAGTGCGGGATAAGATGTTTAAAATTTTAGATTTATTAAAGTAACCAGACTTTTTTGAGCTTCTTGTTAAACAAATTCCTATGGTTAAGAATTTAACGTAAACAACAAATTACTAATACCCATCTGGAGCTTCCAAAAAATTGGGATAATAAGCACAATCAGTTTTTCAATTTTCATTGAAGTTTACTTGTAAGCTTCTTTCTATCGCCCGCTGGAGGGGATAAAAAGAATATTTTATGAAGCCATTAAATTTTCGTTAAGCGCTGCTAAAACAATTCTTCCTATCGCCTGCGGCGCGCTTTGTCACTTTTTGCTCGTCCAAAAAGTAACCAAAAAAGACGCCTCGAAACGATTACGCCCCGTTTCTCGGATGGTTCCCTGATGTAACTTTTGTACTACTGTAAACTCAGGATTTGTTCCTTGATGCTCAGCGTTGATAGGAAAAGAATTAGAATTTGAGAGCAGGAAAAATTGATATTGCTCAGGATTTTAATTTCCCGTTCGAAAAGACAGGCAAATAAGAGTAAAACTGTTTCGACAACAACCCACTACGAAGACAAATCCGGGCCTCAGAAAAAATTGCGTTAAGAAAATCAAGAGGAGGGATGTAGAAATGAAATTGTTGTTACCAAAGCTTGGATATATTGTTGGCTTGTAAGTCCCACATAGCTGGGAAATGCACAAATGCTGTGACTTATTTCATTTCACACCCAACGAGGGATTTTTAGCTTTTTTTTTCTGCAGCCCTTGATTTTTGTTTCTTTTCATCAAGGAAAAGAAAATAAGCCAGCGGCAGGCGATAGAATGTAATAAGTTATAAAATTTCTTCATTAAAATAATTTCTTTCGTTGTAGTGGTTCTCTGTGTTTCGTAAGTCACGAACCTCGGCGGGTGATGGTAATGCAGGAGCAGTGCGGGATAAGATGTTTAAAATTTTAGATTAGTTAAAATAAAAATGCACTTTTATATCATCCACATGTTTTCTTTTTGTTACCTACTCAGGGAAATACTACCTTCACGTAAATAAAACAATCACATGTCAGATCAAAATTTCAAAAACCATTCGAAGTACGTCCCATTGTTTCATTTTGTATTGTTGCCATTAATGCTTGCTCTTATGGTAGGATCAGTGGTAAACCTGATCTCTGCATGCAACGCAGGTGAAAATATCTACAATGAATCGTTGATTGTATTGTTGAGTATAGTTGTGTTTCTCATTGCATTCTTCAGCAGAACTTTTGCATTAAAAGCACAAGACCGTGCCATTAGAGCCGAAGAAAATCTTCGTCATTTTATTTTGTCAGGAAAGTTGTTGCCTTCTACCTTAAGATTGAGTCAGATCATTGCTTTGCGTTTTGCGTCTGATGAAGAATTTTTGCAGCTCGCAGAACGTGCAGCTTCCCAAAAATTACGCAGCAAAGACATCAAACAGGCCATTGTAAATTGGAAAGCCGACAACAACAGGGTATAAATGTTAGAAATAGCCCTTTAGTTTTTCTTTTAGCGCATCGGGCATGTTACAGCGCTTCATGGTACTGGCTTCCATAAAATACAGTGTTACATCTCCGGTATTGAGGAGCTCATCTGTTTCATTGTAGATTTCTGAATTAAAAATGATCTTGTGATTTATTGGGAGTTCTCTTAGGGTAGTCTTAACCGTTATGAGGTCATCATATTTGGCTGGCCTTAAAAATCTGCTGTGAATATCTATCACTGGCATGATGATTCCCATGGCTTCAATGTCTTTGTAAGTATAGCCGAGCACTCTAATAGATTCTCCTCTTCCTATTTCATAAAACTGTGCATAATGCCCGTGATACACCACCCCCATTTGATCGGTGAGTGCATAATGAATGCGTATTTGTGTTTCTGTAGTGTACATAGTAACGTTACAAAGAAAGAGAGCAGCAGTTTTTTTTATTCAACTGCTCCCCAACCATAAAAAATAATTAAAACTTATTTGCCAATCATGCCATCGATGCTGATTCTTCCAGGGCCTATAAACAACAAAGTAATGTAGGTACCTAAATACAATGCAGCCATTTCACCTTCGCCCATAAATTCGCCATTGTGCGCCTTAAACAATGCAACACACATGGTAATAATGAGAGGGATAACGACCAATCTGGTAAACAGACCAATTATGATAAAAAGCGCACAGAAAAATTCTGCAAAAATAACCAAAGCAAGACTTGCAGAGGCCCCAATGCCAAGAAAGCTCATGAATGTTGCTTTGTAAGTGGCGAAATGAACCAGCTTATCATAGCCATGTTTCATCATCAAACCACCTGTAGCGAGTCGTAGAACAAGCATGGCTGCATTAAAGGCACCAGCAGAATAACTGGTAGATAACATTTTTTTCATCGAGATAGGTTTTGTTAGTAAAAGTAAAAATAGGAAATCTCCAAGTATTAATAATCCACACTACTGTAAAAAAAGATTATTGTTTTAGCTATCCTTTAACAGCCTATTAGTATTAGTTTCGTTTGCTTACAGTGTGTAACAACCATTTTAGTTGGAACAGCGTTTGCTACTCATGCTATATTGGTTTTACATTTGCAAAAGCAATCACACAATTAACCCATCATGACGCGTACAATATTTGTAGCCCTGCTTTTTGCAGCAGTCAGCTTTTCTTCTTTCGCACAGCCTACTCACAGCATTACAGATCGGGAACGGAGTTATAAAGAAGCCAAAGAATTTTTTGTGAATGAGCAATATGCTTGGGCGTATCCGATGCTGAAGGAATTAAAAAAACAATATCCCACCAACAGCAGCTCCGATCATAATTATATTAATGAAGATGTTGATTATTATTATATTGTTTGTCAGCTGAAATTGATGCATCCTATAGCTGAGGAAGAAGCCCGTTTTTACATTGGCGATAAAACAAATGAAGCCAGACGCCAGGTGATGAGCTATCATTTAGCCCATTATTATTTTTTGAAAGATGATTTTAGCAATGCCATTGAATCTTATGACTTGGCAGGATACGACAACCTCAGCAATGAACAAATTGCCGATGCGAAGTTTGAAAAAGCCTATGCCCATTTCAACCTAAAACAATTTGCAGCAGCCAAACCACTGTTCAACGAAATACACCAACTACCCAACAATAAATATTATATACCCGCCAATTATTACTATGGATTCATTTCATATTACGACAAAAATTACAACGAAGCACTCAAATCATTCAAGCTGGTAGAAACGCAGGAAGCTTATAAAGGAGTAGTACCTTATTACATTGCAGAAATTTATTACTTCCAAGGCAAAAAAGACGAGGCACTCCGCTACGGTGAAAGTGTGTTGGCAAGAGGCAGCAGCTTGTATTACGAAAAGCAACTGAAACTATTGATGGGGCAGTTGTACTTTGAAAAAAAAGAATACAAAAATGCATTGCCGCTTTTAGAGGATTATGTGAATGGCACACCTAAGGTTACCAAAGAAGTACTGTATGAACTCAGCTTCTGTTATTACAAAGAAGGCCAATTTGCCAAAGCTGTTGAAGGCTTTAAACAACTGAGCAACGAAAAAGATTCGATGGGCCAGAATAGTATGTACCTACTGGGTGATTTGTATTTGCGCACCAATCAAAAAGCGAATGCTCGCAATGCCTTTCAATACAGTGCTTACAATGGTAGCAATTCAGAACAACAAAAAGTATCGCGTTTTAACTATGGCAAACTTTCTTATGAATTGGGTTACCAGGATGTGGCACTCAATGAAATGAAAACCTATATCCGCGATTATCCTGCTTCTGATTACGACGCCGAAGCCAAAGAAATATTGGTAGGATTGATGGCCAACACCAATAATTTCAGAGAGGCACTGGCACTCTACGAAAGCTTTAAACAGCCTACAGCAGGCATGCAGCGGGTATATCCAAAAATATTGTATGGCCGAGCCATTGAGCACATCAACGACCAACAGTTGGTGGCGGCAGATGAGTTAATGTCGAGGGTTATAACCAATAAACAATCAGGCAATATTGTTCCTTATGCGCATTTCTGGAAAGGAGAAATTGCATATCGTATGCAACGATATGATGATGCCATCCGATATTTAAGTACTTATTTGCAAAGTGGCGCACCAGCACAAGGTGAAGCCAATTCAACAGCCGCCAACTATAACAGTGGCTATAGCTGGTTGCAGAAAGAAGATTACCGCAAAGCGTTGAATTCGTTTGAAGGCGTTACCAAATCCATCTCAACATCTTCTAGTTCGCTTCACCAGGATGCCTACCTGCGCAGTGCCGATTGTTATTATATGCTCAAAGATTTTACGAAGGCATCTGCTATGTATGACCAAGTGATCAACAGCGCATCAGCAGCATCCGATTATGCCATTTATCAAAAAGCGATGATATTAGGTGTGAAAAACAGCAAAGAGAAAATTCGTTTGCTCAACAGCATTACCAAACAATATCCCAATAGCAGCTTGGTGCAAGACATAAACATGGAGGTAGCACTTACGTACATTGCAGATGAAGAATTTGCCGCCGCTATTCCTTTCTTAAACAGCATCCTACAGTCTAGCAACAATGGCTTGAAACCAAGGGCTTATCTAAAAAAAGGATTGGCCTATTACAACAGCAACAACAACAAAGATGCGTTAACGAGTTACGAAACACTGATTAAACAATACCCACAATCTAGCGAATCTGATGAAGCCATCGCTATCATCAGAGATATTTATATTGAAGAGGGCCGACCAAACGACTATGTGGATTTGATGACTAATAATGGTAAATCAGTTTCTATCTCCGAAGCAGATTCTATCACTTACACAGCTGCTTCAATTAGATATGCCAATGATGATTGTGCAAGCGCCATTGCCGCGTTTGGAAATTACCTCAATCGATACCCCAACGGCGCCTATGCGCTAGATGCACATTATCTGAGAAGTACCTGCTACCTGCGCAGCAAAGATTGGAACAACGCCTTAACCGGATATGATTTTGTAAACAGCAAAGGCTTGAATAAATATTACGAAAAGGCCACTTTAGAAGCCGCTCGCATTTATTACTTTGAATTGAAAGATTACAGCAACGCCAAAAAATATTTTGAAATGCTGAGAATAAGTTCAGTGAACCAAGACAATCAGTTAGAAGCATTGCGCGGTTTGGTAAGAAGTTGTTATTTGCTGAAAGATTATACTGGGGCCAATACTGCCTCAAAAGAATTGCTCACCAAAAAAGGCATCAGTACCGACGACAAATCTATAGCCAATTTGGTATTGGGTAAATCGCAGCAACTAAGTGGCGATTGCAATGCAGCCATCACTGCCTTTAAAAATGCTGCTGCCAATAACAAAGCGGCATGGGGCGCAGAAGCACGTTACGAAATTGCCAATTGTTTGCTTTCACAAAATAACTACACGGGTGCTGAAAAAGCTGCCATGGCGGTAATCAAAGAAACAGGTTCTTATGATTTGTGGGTAACCAAATCGTACATTTTATTGGGCGACGTATTCTTGTTGCAAAAGGATTATTTCAATGCAAAAGCAACTTATGAAAGTGTGGCAAAAAATGCAGCCATTGAAGTATTGAGAGCTGAGGCGCAACAAAAATTATACAAAGCCATCGCTGAAGAAAAATTACAATCAAAAATTTCAGACTAAAAAATTGACAACCACCTCTTTTTTATTCTTCAATCTATCAAAAATGAATAAGGCAGCACTCATCATAACCATTGCATTTTTCACTCAATCTACTTTGTTTGCACAAAGAGATACGGCACGCAAACAAACCATCGACATTACCTCTTCTTACCAGCCGGTATTGAGGAATGCAGTTAAAATAAATTTTTCGGGATCGCAATTAGCTGCTGATACCAGCCGACCATCATTGTCGTATAACATTCCTTCGCAGAATTTATTTTATGCTTATCAGCCGATATCGCTAAGACCATTGGCACTTGAACAGGACAGTAATTTGTACCTGGGAGGTGGCAACTATTTGAGAGCTGGCTTTGGGATGTACAGTACTCCATTGGTAGAAGCCGGATTGAGTTTTGGAGATGGAAAAAAATCATTGCTAAATTTGAACGGGTCATACATTGCATCTAAGGGCAACGACATCCAATTTCAAGATTATTCGATGCTGAAAGTTAAAGCCACCGGAAGCATGTTCACCGAAAAAAACGAAGTTTATGCGAGTGCAAGGGTGAGCAATGATAATTATTTTTTATACGGATATGACCAAACGGTTTTAGATCTAAAAAAAGAGGATGTGCGCCAACAGTTTCAAGCTTTTGATGTGATGGTAGGTGCTCGCAATATAACCGAAGGCCCTGCTGGCATTAGTTACAACCCCAGTTTACAAGTGGGCTTTTTTAACAACAAAGACAAACTGAGCGAAACCACGATCATTGTAGATTTACCTGCTTCTAAAAGAATTAACGACAAACTCAACCTCAAACTCACCGCGAAAGGTGATTTTACCAACTACGCTACCAAAAGAGTGGGACCTGACAATATTTCCTTTGGCAACAATATATTGAGCATTGCACCCGCATTTGAATACAAGACAGATTTTGTAAAAATAAACGCAGGCGTAACACCTACTTGGAGCAATGGTGAATTTGCATTTCTACCAGATGTAACCGCAGATATCAAAGTGCGGGACAACATATTTTTAATTCAGGCAGGTATGGTAGGTAGATTTGTGAAAAATACCTTCCGCAACCTGTCAAACATCAATCCTTACTTAGCTACCATGACCAGTCAGGAAAATACACGGGAAACAGAATTTTTTGGTGGCCTAAAAGCGGCTTTGGGTAAGCATTTCAACATGAGCGCCAAGGCCTCCTACATCAATTACAGAAACCTCGCTTTATTTGTAAACGACATAAAATTTGAAAATACTTTTGAAATCAGCAACGAAACAAAAGCCAGTAACTTCCGTATTCACGGCGATATCAATTATATTAATCAAGATAAATTTACCATCACCGCTGGTTTAACATTGAATGGTTATACCGGTTTGCAGGTAAATACCGATGCATGGCATACTGTGCCAATGGAGTTTAATGGGGCGCTGCGTTGGTGGGCATTTGAAAAACTCTTGTTGAAATCGGACATCTATTTTTACAATGGCGGAAAATACAGACTATCAACAGGGGAGGCGAGGGCCTTACCGGGTGCTACCGACGTGAGTGTTGGTGCAGAATACAAAATCAACAAACAATTCAGCGCCTGGATCAGTGGAAACAATCTGTTCAACGATAAATACCAACGTTGGCACAATTATGAAGTATATGGCTTAAACGTAACAGCGGGTATATTAATTAATTTTTAACCGCTATTTTTGCAGCAATGGAAAAGCTGTTGGCTACTTATTTATTTCAGTACAATGTTTGTGCACTACCCACCATTGGAGCACTTGTACTTACACCGGGCAATGCACA
>JBIIPY010000086.1:0-11888 GCA_044342365.1 Ferruginibacter sp.
ACTTATATATTTTGGAGTAGATGCACGCTTTTTGGAGACTTTAGATGTTTTTGTTTGCATGTTATTCTCATTTTATTCGCTGTAACCCAAATATAATGAGACTTTACAATTGTTGAGCAAGCCCCAATTAGAGAAAGCATTTTTTTATGAACCATTTTTCTATTATTTATAGTCCTACTTTTCGCCTCAGTTGCTGTTATCACCAAATTCATTAGCAAGCATTGGAAAACCCTCATAACATGTTAATAGAATTTGTTTGCACTTAATGTAAGGCCATGTATGATGAGAAAAACAACGAAGCCATCATCTGTTCGCCACCGGGGGCACCATCACATCAATCCATCTATTTTCAAACTCAGTGGTATAATCAAACTTCCATCTTCTGTGGCTCCACAAATAATTGTCGGGCTGTTCGCGGATGGTGGCCTCTAAAAAGTCTCTGTAAGCCCGTGTGAGCGTACCCTCGGCTAACAATCCGCCATCTTCGGTGACCACTGTGGGTTCATATCGGTAATAACCTCTTTTTAATTTCATAAATTTTACAAATACCACCGCAGCGTTGTTCTTGATGGCACCCTTGTCTGGACCAGCAATAAATGGAACTGGTCGGCCAAAAAAATTGAGCCAGTAAGCGGTGATGGGTTTATCTGGATTTTGATCGGCTGCCAATCCTATGGTATATTGTTTTGAAAAAACAGCATTCGCCCTGCTCTTAAACTGGTTCTTGGCCACTAATATGGTGTTACCCTTGTTTCGAATTTTAAAAAATATTTTTTCTAGTACTTTGTTTTTAAGAGGCATGTACACGCCAACCCATGGTATGGAAATTTGTGTTGCCACCGCCCAATGCCCATACTCCCAATTCATCTGGTGGCCCATTTGAAACTGGATATTTTTTCCTTTTGCAATAAGTGCATTTATCTCCGTAAAATCAATCTGTGCCCTTTTTGCAAAGGCTTCATCAGAAATACTGAGCAACTTTATTGTTTCAATAAAAGTATCTATGAGATTTTTGTAAAATTTCTTTGCAATCTTTATGCGCTCTTGTTCGGTTTTTTCTGGAAAGGCAATGAGCAGATTGTTCAGCACTACTTTTTTGCGATAGCCCATCAAATGGTAAGCCAGCACAAAAAACAAATCGCTGATTCGGTATAAAATAAAAAAAGGCAATAAGGAAATCAGGTACAACAACCCGTAAACAAAATAAAACATACATCAAGTTTAGTTGGTCATCTAAGATACGAGAACGAATTTTTATGGGCGTAATTCGATGGCCACGTACTACAGAATGGTGTTTTGTAAAATATTGCTTTTGTAGCGGTAATCTGTATTGTAATGCAAACCCCTGCTTTCGTGCCTTAGCTCTGCACTTTTTACCACTAGGTATGCCACAGTGATCATATTCCTGAGTTCGCACAACTGCGGCGACAATTCGGTTCTTTCATAAAGCTGCTCCGTTTCTTCATGCAGCAGATCGAGCCGCTTATTGGCCCTTTTCAAACGTTCGTTGTTGCGCACAATACCCACATAATCGCTCATCAGCAATTTCAACTCTTTTAAACTCTGGGTAATCAAAATCATTTCTTTGGGGGCCGAAGTGCCCGCCGCATTCCAATCGGGAATGGCATCAAATGCTATTTTGTTGGTTTTAATCAGCTCCCCACTTGTACTATGCAGAAATGCCCTGTGAGCAAATACCATGGCTTCTAACAGGGAATTGCTCGCCAGCCTGTTGGCACCATGCAGCCCAGTACTGGCGCATTCGCCCGCTGCATATAAATGATGAATAGAGGTTCTTCCCCACTCGTCTGTTTTAATGCCCCCGCAACTGTAATGTGCTGCCGGGGACACCGGAATCATATCCTTCGAAACATCTATACCAATGCTCAAACATTTTGCATGAATGTTGGGGAAATGCTCCATGAATTGATGCTGGTTCATTTGCCTGCAATCGAGGTACACGAACTCGGTACCATTAATCTTCATCTCATTATCTATTGCTCTGGCTACAATGTCTCTTGGCGCCAAATCTTTTCGGCTATCGTATCGCTCCATAAAAGCTTCGCCCTTTATGTTTCGTAAAATAGCACCATCGCCGCGAACAGCTTCTGTAATCAAAAAAGAATGTCCCCTCACGCCGGGTTCATACAAGGCTGTAGGATGAAACTGTATAAACTCCATGTTCTCTATCCGGCCTTTGGCCCTGTACAGCATGGCCACTCCATCACCAGTGGCAATTGCCGGGTTGGTGGTACTTCTATACACTTGGCCATTACCTCCAGCAGCCAGCATCGTTATGCCAGCTTCAATTTTTTCTATTTTATTGGTACCTAAATTTAAAATGTACACGCCGTAACATTCAATGTCGGGCGTACTCTTTGTTACCAGAAAACCAAGATGGTGTTGGGTGATGAGGTCTATCACAAAACAATGACTGATCAGCTGAATGTTGGGACATCTTTTGATGGCTTCCAACAAAGCCCTTTCCATTTCTTTTCCGGTAACGTCTTTGTGGTGCAAAATGCGGCTTTCACTGTGGCCTCCTTCTTTGCCCAACTTGTAATCTCCATCCGGCTCTTTGTCGAACTTGGCACCCCATTCTATCAACTCATTGATCCTGTTTACTCCTTCCTTCACAACTATTTCTACAATGTTTTCATTGCACAAGCCATCTCCGGCCACTAGAGTATCTTTGATGTGTTTGGTAAAACTATCCTGGTCAAAATCCATCACCCCTGCTATGCCACCCTGCGCATATTTGGTGTTGGTTTCATCACTTTGTGTTTTGGTAAGGATGGTTACTTTTTTATTAGGGCATTCCTGGGCTACTTTCAAAGCAAAGGTGAGCCCTGCTATTCCAGATCCTATAACGAGGAAATCAGTCTTCATTGTTTTCTTATTTTTTTCTGCTCTTTGGATGAAGCATTTTATGCAGGCTCTATCCAGGCATTGTTTTCTTTGAGCAGGTTGATGAGCTCATCTACTGCAATTTCACTGTTGATGTTTTTCTTCACCACTTCTTTTCCTTTGTACAAGGTAATTTTTCCTGGACCACTGCCTACATAACCAAAATCGGCATCGGCCATTTCGCCCGGTCCGTTCACGATACATCCCATGATGGCGATCTTCAAGCCTTTAAGATGGTGGGTTACATTCCTGATCTTCGCAGTGGTTTCCTGCAAGTCGAACAAAGTTCTGCCGCAGCTTGGGCAACTGATGTATTCTGTTTTAGATATCCTGGTTCTTACGGCCTGTAAAATAGAAAAGGAAGTGTTGTTTAAAAACTGGTGATTGTTTTTTACTTCCAAATAAGTTCTTCCGCTTACTTTTTGTTGTTGCATAACAGATGGGTCATTCATCAACCAAATGCCATCGCCCATTCCGTCTAAAAACAAGGCGCCGGCATTGCTGCTGAAATGAATCAATTGTTCGTCAACACTTTTATGCTGGCTCTCTACCGAAATTACTACCGGGCAATCAATGCCTTTCATCGTTATTTCAGCAATGGTATTGCGCAACACCTGCATGCCATTGGCCACAGAAGCGTACATACACAATACCACGGTGCGATCATCTTTGATGCTTTCAAACAAACCATCATTGTTGTTGGCAACATCTACCGCAATAAAATTAAGCGTTGTAGATTTTGTTGTAGCGTGCTTGTAAGATTCTCCCTGGAACAGCGGGTAATAAGAAGCATTGGTTTGATGTGTTTCCCAAGTACTGGCATCGCAAATTATTTTGAGTGTGCCCGGCAAATTAAAATCAATGTTTTTATTGCCAGTATATATAAAATCTGCCGCCGCATCGCCGATGTTCCATTTATCGGTGGCTTCATTGTAACTGTAACCTATGGCGTGTAAATCTTCATGCGAAATAACAGCATGTTGCATAAAATCTGCAATAACAATGGGCACTTGCTTTTCCCCAATATTGAGCACTGCATGGGTTGTTCTTCTTCTGTATTGGAAAGGGTCGTAGGGCAGTTTAATATTTTCTGTTTGTGTTGAATGTTTATTATTGGCAGGAATTTCTTTTATCAGATCCTGACACACCGGAATCTCAAATTCCGGATCTTCTGTGAGGCTTACCCGAATGGTATCGCCGATACCGTCTAACAACAAAGCACCAATACCAATGGCCGACTTTATTCTTCCATCTTCCCCATCACCGGCCTCCGTTACACCAAGGTGCAAAGGATAACATTCTCCAAATTCTTCTATCATGTGTTTTACCAACAAACGATAAGCTTGTACCATCACCAGTGGATTGCTGCTCTTCATGCTGAGGATGATATTGTGGTAATCCTTGCTGCGTGCAATTCGCAAGAACTCCATAGCGCTTTCTACCATACCAATAGCGGTGTCTCCGTATCGGCTCATGATGCGATCGCTTAAACTACCGTGGTTGGTACCGATGCGCATAGCCGTGCCATGTTCTTTGCAGATGAGCACCAGTGGTGTAAAACGTTCGCGGATGCGTTCTATTTCTTCGGCATATTCGGCATCGGTGTAATCAATCTGTTCAAACTTTTTCTTATCTACGTAGTTACCGGGGTTCACCCTTACTTTTTCTACAATTCTTGCGGCAATTTCTGCCGCATTGGGCGTGAAGTGGATATCTGCTACCAGCGGTGTATCGAATCCTCTTTTTTGCAACGCCTCTTTTATTACCCTTAAATTTTCAGCTTCATTTTTAGAGGGGGCTGTAATGCGCACCAATTCTGAACCTGCTTCTATACAACGAATGGTTTGAGCCACCGTTGCTGCTGTATCCATGGTATCTGTTGTGGTCATGGTTTGCACCCTGATTGGATGATTGCCCCCTAAAAGCAACTTACCTATTTTTACCGTTCGTGTTTGTAGTCTCTTGTAGGAAGCTATTGATTCGCAATAAATTTGCATAGTGTAATTATTGATAATGGTTCTCGTACAAAGGTACAAAACAAAGAAATGCAGGCACTTCCTTTAGAGCCTGCATTCTATCGAGCTATTTTAAACAATGTAGTGGCGCTTTTGTTTCACAAACAAAGTGGTTTACCAATCTTTTTCCGGTTTGTTGGGAGCCTGCGCATTTACTTTGCGCAGCTTGTTCTGTAAGTTTTTTTCTTGCTGCAACAATGCCTTTAATTTTTCTTCAGCCTCTTTTTTAGTGAGTTTCGATTGTTGTGGCTTAGGCTCTTGTTGCTGTTGGTTTTGTTTATTTTGATTGTCGTTGTCTTTTTTATCTTTTTCGTTTTCCTTTTTTTTCTCTTCCTTTTTTTTCTCTTCTTCTTTTTTCTGCTGCTGCAAGGCCTTCTGTAAATTCTGACGGGCATCTTCGTTGGTAGGATCCAATTTCAGGGCTTCTTTATAAGAAGCGATGCATTCGGGCAATTTCTGATCGTTTTGTTCTACTACGCCTTTGTTGTACCATGCGTTGCTTTTTTCGGGCGGCTTTTTTAATTGAGTGATCGATTTTTCATAAGCCGCAATGGCTTCTTCTTTTTTATCTGCTTTGTATAAGGCATTGCCCAAATTGAATTGTGCAGTGGCATTAGCGGGATTTTTCTTCAGTGCATTGTTATAAGATTTCTCGGCCACCGGAAAGTTGCTTTTTCTATAGGCATCGTTGCCTGCTCTGATCTCCGTTTTTTCGGTTTGTGCATACGTAGAAAAAGAAACCATCAGCAAAGTAGTGGCCAGGGCAATTTTTATTTTTTGGGGTGCTTTTTTCATCTCTGAAATAAATTGTTCTACTAATAATACGATCAATGTTGCCAACAGGAACCATTGAAAAAAACTTTTATAATTTACCAGCGAATCGTCGGTTACATTTCTTTGATCCATGGTGGCGAGTTCTTCAGAAATTTTAGCTACCACCGATTCTGTATTGGTATAGAGCTGGTAGGTACCGTTCCCTTTTCGGGCAATCTCACTCAGGGCCACTTCATTGAGCCTCGAAACAATGGTATTGCCTTCTGCATCCGTTTTCATTTGCCCTGTAGCCTGGTCAGGGATGGGTGCCCCTCCTAGAGATCCTATCCCAATGGTATTAATCACTACTCCATCAGAAGCCATCTGTTCGGCAGTTTCTACTGCGTTTTCATCATGGTCTTCCCCATCGCTGATAAGTACCACGGCTTTGTATTTTTTTTCTTTGTTGTTGAAGGAGGCGTAGCACATTTTTAATGCGTCTCCGATAACGGTACCCTGCGTAGGTACAGCCTCTGTACTGGCTGCTGATAAATACATTTTGGCGGCTGAATGGTCGGCTGTTAAGGGCATTTGCAGGTACGACTTACCAGCAAAAATTACAATACCTACCCTGTCGTTGTTGAGTTTATCGATGAGCCTACCCAATACCTGTTTGGCCCTGTCTAGCCGGGTAGGTTGAACATCTTGTGCCAACATACTCTTACTTACGTCGATGGCTATCATCACGTCTATGCCGTTTCTGTTTACTTTTTCTGAGCCTCTGGCCAGTCGGAGGTTGGCGATGGCTAACACCAATAAAGCCATGGCTGCGCAAAGCAATAAAAATTTTCGGAGAAATGCCTTGGGTTCGTAATTGCCCATCAGATGGTTCACGAGTTCAGGATCACCAATTAGATTGATTTGTCGTTGCTTTTTTTTAGCAGATCTCCAGTAAAGAAATGCCATAATGGGAACCATTCCCAAAAAGGAAAGCAATAAAATATACTGAAATTGTGGCATAGATTGTTTACGTAAAATACAGTTTATTGGCGCAGCATCCTGTTAAAAAAACAATAAGACTTATTTTTTACCCTCAAAGAATCCAAAGTGTTTCAGAATGTCTTTGGTGATGTTCATTCTTACATTGATTATGTCTAGCGCTGGGTCGGGCGATTTTACAAGGGTAACAAAGAAATAAACGTGCCGATTTTCTTCAATCCAACCTGCCACCCATCCAATATTGTTGTTTTTTTCATCAAAACCCCATCCTGTTTTGTAGCTGAGTTTGTAAAGTGTATTGTCTTCCTGCAACATCATTTTCCTCACCGATTCCTGCACAGATGCCCTAAAGGGGAGCTGGTCAAAATAAAGTTGTTTCATCAATCCCAATTGTTCATCGGGAGAAATTTTGAGACTGTTGTTTAACCAGAATGAATCTACCGTACCTGCAATTTGCTTGTTCCCATAGGATAAACTGTCTATAAAACTTCTCATTGTATCCATTCCAATGCTTCTGGCCAGCGACTGAAAATGGGGAACTGCACTTACCTTAAAAGCTTCTGTTAAAGTCAAATCTTTGTTCCATGCATTGTTGGTTCTGGTAATGCCATCCCACTTTATTGGCATGTTCTCATCGGAGGCGATGCCGGTTTGTAAACTTATTAATGCATTTACAATCTTAAAAGTAGAAGCGGGCAATACCCTGGTGGTATCCATATCCAGGTTGTAAACGGTGATGTTACCGTCACTGTTGTTGAGCATGGTGAAGCATCCTTCCACATTTTTGGCATCAAAGTATTTTTGCAGGCTGTTGTCTATATCTGCTTTGTTTACCGAGCAGGAATGGATGCCCACCATTAAAAAAGCAAAAGATATGCTGAGTACTGCTGTTGTTTTTTTCATTATCATGATTTATTTATTGGTATTGGATAGTGTTGCTAATCGCAGCTGCTGTTCATTTATTTTCTTCTTTCAAATGCTTTGCAGTGGCATCCAAGGCTTCATAAAAATTTTTGCCAAATTTTCTCTCCAAGGGTTCTTTTAAAAACTGGTATACGGGCACTTTTAGTTTTTTTCCCAACGCACAGGCCGCTTTGCAATGGTCTTCTCTAGGTTCATAATTGGCAAATTCTGTAATGCCATCACTGCTTTTTTTAACAATGATGGGAAACAGGTGACAGCTGATGGGTTTTTTCCAAGCAACCTTGCCATCTAGATAAGCCTGTTCTATTCCGCATTTTACGATCCCGTTTACATCTTTGATACCGTACACGCAAACGGCACTATTAATGGTGGGGGTTACCCAACCATATTCCTTTTCGTACACATACCTGCCCTGTCTGTTAATTTCCTGTACACTTTCTTCGTTGAGGTAGGGCAGTACTGCGTCAAATACTTCATCTATTTTCTGCAATTCTTTTCTGTCTAGGGGAGCACCTGCATCTCCATCTACACAGCAAGCTCCTTTACAATGGGTGAGGTCGCACACAAATGCATCTGTTATTACTTGGTCGCTTACCAATACATGGTCTATTGCAATCATAATGTAAAATTACTGAATAACATTTGCTGCTGCCGATTGTTTTAAAGAAGTGGCTTAATTATTTTTCCAGCGGAAAGTGTTGATCAGGTGAAGGATGTCTGTTTGTAAAAAATCTTGTACAGGTTTCAAAGAGTCTGCATTGGGCGTAGTATCAAAATACAGCGCCCCTCTAATAAAATGGGTGCTGGTATCGCTCATAAAAAACTGTTTGGCGGTAGCCGCGTTGCCCCCTACTTTAAAAAAAATACCGGTAACATTGTTGGGCGTTACAAACAAACTGTCTTTGATAGAAGTGGCTACAGCTTCATTTTTATTGGTGAGGTTAAATGCATCATTTACCATTCTGTCGAAGTAGTTGATCCCCGAAGAATCGGCATATTCGCCGTTGGGCATTTTTACTTTATAAATTGCCCTACCGCCCACTTTTTTATAGCTTAAAAATATACGTGCATTAAATTGGGGGAAATCGATGTTGCGCCAAAATGGATTTTCTGGGGTACTGTCAAAGTAGGTACTGTCTTTTACAATGTTGGCGTAAGCTGGATATTCAAAACTGTATGGAACGCCTGGCTCATCAAAAAGCAGGTATTTTCTTTCAGGAAATTCGATGTTGTAATACCCTTTTTTTTTAGAAGTATAAGTGCTATTGCAACTGAAAAGAAGAAAAAGAATGACCACAGCTGCTGCTATCCGATTCATCATGTGTTGGGTTTTAACCATGCCTTCCTTAGCTCACCGGTAACGAAGGAGTGATGGTAATTTTAATTTTATCTATCCTGTTTTTATTGATTTCTAAAGGTACAAAAGTGAAATTGCCACTTACAATGCTTGAATTTTCCTGAGGAAATTCACCTGCAATTTCCAATACCAGACCGGCAACAGAATCGCTATCGCCCCTTACCTGGTCAAAGGTATCCACTGACAGTTTCATAGCTTTGCAGGCATCATTGATCATGAATTTGCCTTCGAAAATATAATTGTACTCATCTAATTTTTTATTGATGCTTTCTTCATCATCAAATTCATCATTGATGTCGCCAATAATTTCCTCCATAATATCTTCGAGCGTTACAATGCCCGATGTTCCTCCAAACTCATCTACCACGATGGCAAAATGAATGCGCTTTATCCTGAATTCTTGCATCAGGTCTTCAATCAATTTTTGTTCATGCACAAAATAGGGTGCCCTAATAAGGCTGTGCCAATCATAGTCTGGGGCCTCTTTTAAATGCGTGAGCATATCTTTTGTATGCAGCATACCGGCAATTTCATCTAAACTAGATTTATAAACTGGTAGCCTCGAATAGTGTAGCTCTTCTACTTTTTTGAGCACATTTTGGTAGCTGCTGTTAAACTCTATGCCGCTTACATCCATCCTGGTGCGCATAATTTGTTTTACTTCAGTATCGCCAAACTTCCGGATACCTTTTAAAATTTGTTTTTCTTCCACAGAAGCCTCGTGATCTGGTAAAAGATCGATGGCATAATCAAGATCACTGTTATCAGTAGCCGTTGTTTGATCGGCATTCATGGTTTTGCCTACACGTTCATTCAAATTGACAATGCGTTTGCTGATGCCATAAAAAATGCTATTGAAAATCTCAATTACCAACGAGGCCGATGCTGCAAATAATACTTTGTGATGGGCTGCCCATACTTTAGGCAACACTTCGCAAAACAACACCAGTAAGGTAGAAATGATGCCAATTTTGATGAGCAATAAAACCCCTACAGAAAGCTCCATGGGTTCCATCCATTGGTTGAGTAAAAAGTTGGTGACAAATATGGCCCCCAAGTTTACAAACACATTTGAAACCAACATGCTTGCCTGCAGGGTTTTAGGCTGCTCCAACAAAGTAACAATTCTTCGAAATGAAGGCTGCTGTCGGGTTTTAAGGGTATTGATGTCTTTTACATTGAGCGAAAAAAAAGCCACTTCGCTCCCTGCAATTAAAAAAGATAAAATGTAAAAAATAACTGCTAAAAAGAAGAGTATTACTGTTGCGGCAGGGGTGAGCACATACAACAGTTGTAGTTGTGAAAAGTAAAGGAATTGATGTACCGAATGGTGGTCCAAAATGATGTTTTTATGTGAACAAATGATTGCTGTTGGTTACAGCCATCTTTTTTTATTTAATGTCGCCTTTGTTAAAAAGGCAACCGCTCTTCTCCATTTTCGTCGGGCGCTGGGGGAAGATCGGCGTCGGAAGGACCTAGATTTTCTAGGTTTTCGAAGCCGGGCAAGGGTTGGCCATTTTCGTTTCTTTTATCTAACATAATCAGGTTATCGCCCACCACCTCTGTTGCAAATTTTTTATTGCCCTCTTTATCCTCCCAACTGCGTGTTTTTAATCTTCCTTCAATGTACACCAAACTTCCGCGGTGCAGGTATTTTTGCGCCAATTCAGCTAACCCACGCCACAGCACTACTGTATGCCATTCTGTTTGAGAAATGAGTTTACCGCTTCTATCTTTATAGGTTTCGGTAGTGGCCAACGAAAACTTTGCTACGGCAATGTTTCCTTCCAGGAATTGAATGTCTGGATCCTTTCCCAAATTACCGATCAGCATTACCCTGTTTACACCTCTCATAGTTTCAATGTATTTTGAATATTCTGCGATGATTCTTTCCACCGTTTCAACAAATTTAAAGATACAATTTTTATGAATCCAATTTTGCTTTAACAGCTTTTACCTTCTTCCCATTCTTTTTGCAAATAGTGGTTGATGAGCCTTGGGAAAGCCAGTTTGCGGATGGCTGTTTTATTTGCCCAAAAATGGTTATCGGGAACCTTCACTTTACTTGGTTGAATGCTGATGAACACTGCATGAATGGTTTGATGGGTTAACTGCTGCCGATAACAATCCGATATGGAAACCAGCTTGTTGGTACCAGGAAAAACTTCCGTAAAGACGGTACTGCTTAATATACTATTGGGCTCAACCATCGACTCCGTTTCTATCAGAAAAAATTCTTGCAATTGATGCCAGATATCTTTTGATTGCCTTTTCTGAATCAGCCACTGGCCTTTCTTTTGGGCCATCACATAATAAAACCAACGTTCTTTTTTAATGAGTTTTTTTTCTTTAAAAGGTAGCTGGCTGATCAGGTTTTTTTGATAGGCCACGCATTGGGGCTGCATACAGCAGGCATCGCAAAGGGGCAGTTGGGGCTTGCAAATGGTAGCACCAAAATCCATGATGGCCTGGTTGTATAGTCCCGATTTTTGAGGAGGCAACAATGAGGCCGCTAAACTGGCAAATTCCTGCTTACCCTTACTGCTGTCGATGGCGGTTTTGATGCCAAAAAAACGCGACAGTACCCTGCTAACGTTGCCATCTACTACGGCGTGCGGTAGGTTAAATGCAAAGGAGGCAATGGCAGAAGCAGTATAAGGTCCAACCCCTTTCAGTAAAAGAATGCTGGCATAATTTGTTGGAAAATTGCCGTTAAATTCTAACACAATGGTTCGTGCGGCTGCCAGCAAATTCTTACACCTGCTGTAGTATCCTAGGCCTTCCCAAAGTTTAAATACATCATCATCCGGGGCGGCAGCCAAACCATGAATAGTGGGATAATGTTGTATAAATTTTAAATAATAGGCCATTCCCTGTTCTACCCGGGTTTGTTGCAAAATGATCTCGCTCAGCCATATTTTATAGGGGTCTTT
>JBIIPY010000020.1:0-37164 GCA_044342365.1 Ferruginibacter sp.
GCATAATTATGATGTGCATTTAGCTTATGAGCCCATTCTTTGTTACCTTCGCGCCCATAACATGAAGACAAAAACAATTAAAAGAGACAAGGTCAATATTATTACGCTAGGCTGCAGTAAAAACATGGTAGACAGTGAGGTATTGAGTGGGCAATTGTTGGCAAATGAAATTGATACAGTGCACGAGAGTACCAAAAAAGACCACAATATTGTGATCATCAATACCTGTGGCTTTATTGAAAAAGCAAAAGAAGAAAGTATCAATACCATTTTAGATCATGTAGAGTTGAAAAGAAGAGGTAAGCTCGACAAAGTATATGTAACGGGTTGCCTCAGCGAACGTTACAAACAAAACCTAGAAATGGAGATACCGGAAGTAGATGCATATTTCGGAACCATGGAACTACCCTTGATCCTCAAAAGATTTGAAGCCGATTACAAAGGAGAATTAATAGGAGAACGATTGCTAAGTACGCCACAGCATTATGCGTATATGAAAATAAGTGAGGGTTGTAACAGAACATGTTCCTTTTGCGCCATTCCCCTCATGCGTGGCTCCCATGTAAGCAGGCCCATTGAATCGTTGGTAGATGAAGCAAAAAAATTGGTTCAACGTGGTGTGAAAGAAGTGATGTTGATTGCGCAGGAACTTACCTACTACGGACTGGATCTTTATAAGAAGCGGGAACTCCCCAAATTGATGCATGCATTGGCAGATGTAGAAGGTTTGGAATGGATACGGTTGCATTATGCCTACCCATCTAAATTTCCGATGGAGATCATTGATGCGATGAAGGAGCGTGACAATATTTGTAATTACCTCGATATGCCATTGCAGCATGCCAGTAACCAAATGTTGAAAGCCATGAAACGCCAAATTACCCGCGAAGAAATGGAAGATTTGATTGGTGCTATTCGCGAAAAAATTCCAGACATTTGTTTGCGAACCACACTCATTGCTGGTTTCCCCGGCGAAACAAGGGATGACGTGGAAGAACTGAAAACTTTTTTGCAAAAAATGCGTTTCGACAGAGTTGGTACATTTACTTATAGTCATGAAGAAGACACCAGTGCACACGGGTTGGTAGACGATGTATCTGCAGAAGAAAAAGAAGAAAGAGCACAAGAGATCATGGAAGTGCAGCAGGATATTTCGCTCGAAAAAAACCAAGAAAAAGTAGGGAAGGTTTTTAAAGTGATGGTTGACAAAAAAGAAGCAGGCAGGTACCTTGCCAGAACAGCATTTGACAGTGTGGAGGTAGACAATGAAGTAATCATCCAAAGCAATAAAAAATTAATCATAGGTGATTTTGTAAATGTAAAAATTACAAAAGCTTTTGATTATGATCTGGTAGGAGTGGTGGTGTAAAATACCCACGATTCATTAAAATCACTGTTAGTATAACATGAAATTTTCACCTGAAATTATTCCTTACGCACAAACAAAAGCTTTCTCTTCTATTGTAACAGATTATGTAGACGGTGCAGAAAGTTTACAAGCTTTCTACCAGCATGCGCCTAACATTGAAGGAATAAAAAATGCCATTCTTCAGCGGAAACTACAACCCATCAACAGAGTTGTATTGGTGCAAACATTGCAACAACAGTACAGCCAACTCCCCTTACACGAAAAGGTACAAGCCAACGTGGAAAAACTTTTGTTGGAAAATACTTATACCATCACCACGGCTCACCAACCAAATATTTTTACAGGTCATCTTTATTTTGTTTATAAAATTCTGCATGCCATCAAGCTGGCGGAAACGCTCCACAAAGAATTGCCAGAGCATCATTTTGTACCCGTGTATTACATGGGTAGTGAGGATGCCGATTTAGAAGAGTTGGGCCAGGTAACCATAGACGGAAAAAAATACCAATGGGAAACCCCGCAAAAAGGTGCAGTAGGGAGGATGGTCATTGATAAACCATTTGTAGCCATGATGGAGGCTATGGAAGGGCAGCTTAGCATTGCTCCTTTTGGGAAAGACATCTTGAACATCGTGTGCAATGCGTATACGATTGGTAAAACCATTGAGCAGGCCACATTGGAGTTGGTACATAGGTTGTTTGCTGATTTTGGGTTGATCATTTTGCTTCCCGACAATGCCGATTTAAAGCGTTTGTTCATTCCCGTTATAGAAAAAGAATTGGCCGAACAATTTTCACACAAAGCCGTGAAAGCAACTATGGTCAACTTCCCAGAACAATACAAAGTGCAAACGATGGGCAGGGAATTAAATCTTTTTTATTTGAAAGATGATAAACGGGAACGGATTGAATATGCTGATGAAAAGTTTTCGGTAATGAATACCGATCTTGTTTTTGATAAAACTAATTTGTTGGAAGTGTTGCATGCCCATCCGGAAAGGTTTAGTCCGAATGTAATTTTGCGACCCATTTTTCAGGGTACCGTTTTACCAGATATTGCTTTCATTGGTGGCGGTGGCGAGTTGGCTTATTGGTTAGAATTAAAAAAAGTGTTTGAAACAGCAGCGGTTCCTTATCCGGTATTGGTTTTACGCAATTCGTTCCTATTGTTGAACCAAAAGATAACAGCCAATATTGATGCGCTTGGATTACAGTTAACCGATTTTTTCAAACCATTGCACCTTATTCAATTCCAAATGGTGCAGCACGCATCTAATTTGCAACTGGAGCTTTCTAAAGAAAAAAATGAACTGCATAATGCGTATGCTCTTATGAAAGAAGTGGCCGAAAAAGTAGATCCTACTTTAGCCCTGCATACAGAAGCCTTGCTCACTGCGGCTTCTAAAAAAATAGAACAGCTAGAGAAAAAAATGATCAAGGCTGAAAAGAAAAAATTTGAAGCCAAACAACGGCAGGCCGAAAAAATTAAAAACAGTTTCTTTCCCAATGGTTCTTTGCAGGAAAGGGTAGACAATATCTTACCTTATTATGCTAATTACGGGCCACAGTTGTTGCATCAATTGTATGCACATTCACTTACCCTAGAGCAGAAATTTTGTATGTTGAAAGAAGAGGCGTAACTCTTTTTTTAAGATCCCAATTTTTTAGCCATCGCCAATACTTCTTCTTCCATTTGTTTTTTGTAGGCAGTAAGTTGTTCAGAAACAATGGCATCATTGGTACCAATGATTTGTGCTGCTAGGATACCTGCATTTTTAGACGCATTCAATGCAACGGTAGCAACTGGTACGCCGTTGGGCATTTGTAGAATAGACAGCACAGAATCCCATCCATCAATAGAATTAGAAGACTTTACGGGAACACCAATAACCGGAAGGGTAGTATAAGATGCTACCATACCAGGTAGATGTGCTGCTCCACCTGCACCTGCGATGATCAATTTCAGTCCACGACCCTGCGCCTCCATAGCATAATTTCGCATACGATCTGGAGTGCGGTGTGCAGACACGATATTGATTTCATAAGGGATGTTCAGCGATTGCAGGAAGTCGGCCGCCGCCTGCATCACAGGCAGATCTGAATGGCTTCCCATAATTATTCCGATAACTGGGTTCATAATGATAGGTGATTGATTGTGCGGCAAAGTTATGAATTCGTACTTATCCTGCTGCAAACATAATGAAGGTGCCGGTGGGTGGCATTAACAAAGGGGGATATTAAATAATCAGAAGAAATACAAAGCGTAACATGAAATTTTCTGTCTCCAACATCATTAGCTCGCCGCCGTCTGGCTTTCAGCCAACGGCAAAGTAGAAATCTTGTAATACCAATGTGATTTATATAATACGGGAGTAAATGCCGATGGTATCAAACAAATAGTACAATGAGGCGGTAGCCGATATTGGAC
Organism: Ferruginibacter sp.; assembly: GCA_044342365.1. GTDB lineage: Bacteria > Bacteroidota > Bacteroidia > Chitinophagales > Chitinophagaceae > Ferruginibacter. The sequence continues at coordinate 3,797 of JBIIPY010000020.1, forward strand.
TATATTGTTTGTCCAATCGGTATTATTCGCCGTTGGCTGAAAGCCAGACGGCGGCCCCAAAAGGAGCTGTTACTTTTTTACAGTACTGAATCGATGAAATTAATTCGTAATAGTATTATTCGCCGTTGGCTGAAAGCCAGACGGCGGCGCAAAAAGTATCTGTTACTTTTTTATAGTATTGGATCGATGAAATTAATTCTCAACAGTATTATTCGCCGTTGGCTGAAAGCCAGACGGCGGCCCCTAAACAGCTTTTTGTTAGAAAAGATTAGCAATCACTTGCTCCTGGATTGGCTGTAAGCCAGACAGCGCCAATGGTTGAATGTATGGGTAACGTAAAACCCTAGTGCTACTGCACCAATTCTCCCTTCAACCTCAACAACTCCGTCTCTGCAACCTTGGTGTCGTAGCGGGCTGCTATGAGGCGGTTGTAAGCCTCTTCTAAACTTTTTTGCGTTTCTCTCAGTTCGAGGTAGGTGGTAACGCCTAGGCGTAGACGCTCAGAAGCGATGTACACGTTTTCTTTGGCAAGGGCAATGTTTTCTTCTTCTAATTGCAATGTTTTTCGCCGCAACTCATAATCTTTGTAGGCATTGCTGATACCAATGTTCATGCTCCACCTTTGAAACTCTAAAAGGGTTTGCTGATAGCTGATATCGAGTTTGGTGGTTTCAATCTGCCTTTTTACATTGTAATTGTTAAAGATGGGGATGGTGGCAGATATACCATAGTTGAAACCCCTATTCCTGTTGAACAACGGCGTAAAGTTGTTTACCACCACCTGGTTGTTGGTGCGGGTGAAATTGTACGCACTGTTAAAGGAAACAATGGGAAAACGATCGGCTTTGTTTTCCTTCAAAGTGAGTTCGGCAATTTTTATATTTTGCTGCGTAACCTGCAACAGCGGATTGTTTTTTTCTGCTGCCTCTAAAATTTCCGTCACTATTAAATTGTTCTTAAAGGGAATACTGTCTTCTACTTCATAAATAGCATCACGAGAAGTTACCATCAATAAGTTCAATTGTTCTTTTAACTGTTGTATCAAAGTTTGCTGACGCAACTTTGCAGCGCGCTGTGCATTCAGATCAACTTTTGCTTGCAGCATTTCAGGCTTAGCGCCCAAGCCCACTTTTAGTTTTTTTTCTGCTTGTTCTACCCTTTCTTCATTCAGCGACATTTGTTCTTCTATAGCCTTTAGCTGTTGTTTCTGCCTCACCACGTTGTAGTAAGTTCTAATAATTTCTGCAATCGTATTCACCAATTGGTTTTTAATATTCAGTTCACCGAGTCTTACAAATTCATTCAGCTTTTCTTTGGTTACAAACATTTTCATGCCATCAAAAACGGTCCAGTTTAAATTAACAGAAGCTTGTATGTTGTTCGAGCGTATACCACTGCCACCTCTTTCGGATCCGTCGGCCAATTTTTGTCGGGTATCATTGTTGTTAAACACCGCACCTAAGGCTCCATTTACCCTGGGAAAAAATGCGGCGTTCGCATAACTTTTGTTCAGTGCTGCCAATGCAGCGTCATTTTTCAGCAGTTGTATATCGTAGTTGTTTTTAATAGCAGTGGCAACTGCTTCTTCTACAGTAAGCAACGACTGGCTGATGGCATTGAGGTTGTTCAACAACAACATGATTGCCATTAAAATAAATATTCCTTTTTTCATCCTTAATATTTTTGTTCGCCTGCTTCTGATTCAGCCATGGTGTCCAATTTACTTTTCACTTTTTTAGTACTTAGAAAAGAGTAAACCGCTGGTACAATAAATAGGGTGAGTAATAGAGAGAACATGATACCTCCAACAATTACAATACCCAATGGAATACGACTAGTAGCCGCATCCCCTAGCGATAATGCCAGTGGCAATGCACCAAGTGCCATCGCTAAACTCGTCATCAAAATTGGCCGTAAACGTGCTTTTGACGCTTCTATTACCGCTTCTACTTTATTCACGCCCTGCAACTGTATCTGATTGGCAAATTCTACAATTAAAATACCGTTTTTGGTTACCAATCCAATTAACATGATCATTCCAATTTGTGAAAAGATATTAATGGTTTGATCAAAAATCCAAAGCGATAATACTGCACCTGCAATTGCCAAAGGTACTGTTACCATAATGGTAAATGGATCGATGAAGCTTTCGAACTGAGCTGCCAATACAAGGAAGATCAATGCCAATGCTAATAAAAAGGCAAAGTAGGTATTGCCCGAACTGTCGGCATAATCTCTCGATTCACCAGACAATGAAGTGGTGAAAGTATTGTCTAACACGGTGTCTGCAATACCCTTTATTTCTTTGATACCATCCCCAATGGTTTTGCCATCTGCCAATCCACTGCTGATGGTAGCCGATCTGTAACGGTTGAAATGATAGAGCGTAGGTGGTGTTACATCTTCAGAAATATTCAGAAGATTGATCAATGATATGGATTCTCCTCTAACATTGGTAACGTAAATGTTTTTTAAATCGTTTGGATCATCTCTGTCTATTCTTTCTACTTGTCCTAATACAGAATATTGTTTTCCTTCTTTTGTAAAATAGCCCAATCGTTGGTTGCTCAAAGCCAACTGAAGGGTTTGAGAAATCTCCTGTACACTAACCCCCAACTCACTCGCTTTCAAACGATCTATGCTGATCCTGATTTCTGGTTTATTGAATTTTAAATCTGCATCAGCCCCTTGCAATACTTCACTCTTAGATGCTGCAGCCAACATCCTTGGCAATGCTTCTCTTAATTTTTTGTTGTTCGTATTCTGTAATACAAATTGTACGGGTTGCCCGCTTCTTCTCGTTACCTGAATGGTTTGTTCTTGAATGGCAAAAGAGCGCCCATCGTTGAATTTTGCTACACTTTTATTTACCCAGCTTACTATTTCCTGCTGACTCCTGGTTCGATATTTTGGTTCTACCAGCGCCACCCTTACAAAACCAGAATTGGCAGAACCGGTGCCTGAAAATCCTGGGGCTGTCATACTGGTCATGTACTTTTTCTCTTTGATAGAATCGTTTAAGAATGTAACGAGTTTATCCATGTACTTATCCATGGCGTCATACGAAGTACCTTCAGGTGCTGATACACTTAACCTGAACTGGCTTTTGTCTTCCATTGGTGCTAACTCCGATTGTAAACTTCCACCAATAAAAAAGATAATAGCAAAACAAGCGAGAATAATGGGGATGGATACCCATCTCACTTTCATAAACCCACCCAACAATTTTTGGTATTCATTTTCCATTCCTGTAAAAAATGGTTCGGTAGCCGTATAAAATTTGGAGTGTTTAAATTTTTTCCTGCTCAGGTAAACGTTCAGTACAGGCGTTAATGTAAGCGATACAAATGCAGAAATGAGTACTGCACTGGCTACAACAATTCCGAACTCCCGGAACAATCGTCCTACAAAACCTTCTAAAAATATAATGGGTAGAAAAACGACAGCCAGCGTGATGGAAGTAGCAATGACAGCGAAATAAATTTCTTTGGAACCTTCTCTGGCAGCTTTCCATTTGTCCATGCCTGCCTCCATTTTTTTGTAAATATTCTCCGTAACCACAATACCATCATCTACTACCAACCCTGTTGCCAGTACAATGGCCAACAACGTAAGAACATTTATGGTGAAACCACTGAGGTACATGATGAAGAAAGTACCAATCAATGAAATGGGAATATCAATGAGCGGGCGAATGGCAATTAGCCAATCACGAAAAAACAAATAAATGATGATCACCACCAAAATAAAAGAGATGATCAATGTTTCTTTTACTTCAACGATACTTTTACGAATGTTGACGGTTTGATCAGAAGAAACTTCCAACCGAATGTCTTCCGGTAATTCTTTTTTAATTTCTTTTAATCTTTTTTGCACATCATCACTGATGGCGATATAATTGGTGCCCGGTTGTGGAATTACCGCAATGGCAATCATGGGCACACCACTTTCTTTTAAAACACTCTCTTCGTTTTCGGGGCCTAGCACTGCTTCGCCAATATCTTTTAAACGGATGTCGGCTCCGTTTACATTTTTAATAATGAGGTTGTTGAATTCTTCTTCGGTGTTTAATTTGCCAAATGTGCGAATCCCCAATTCGGTAGCATTACCAGCCACTTTACCAGAAGGCAACTCCACGTTTTCTCTCAACAAAGCAGCTTGCACATCCTGCGGTGTAAGCGAGTAGGCACTCATACGGGAAGGATCGAACCAGATACGCATGGCATATCTTTTTTCACCCCAAATGGTTACGCCACTCACCCCGGGCACCGTTTGAATTTTTTCAACCAGGTTGTTGTTGGCAAACTCTGTTATCTCTAGTGCATTTCTAATGTCACTTTGCAACAGCATGGTGATAACGGGATCGTTGCTGGCATCTGCCTTGCTTACTACTGGGGGCGCATCCAAATCGGTGGGTAGAGAACGTTGTGCTTGTGAAACTTTATCTCTCACATCATTGGCTGCTTCTTCTAAGCTGATGCCAAGGTTAAATTCAACACTGATGTTGCTGCTGCCCTGTGAGCTTTGTGAAGTGATGTTTTTTATACCGGAAATACCATTCACCGCTTTTTCCAGCGGTTCGGTGATTTGTGTTTCAATGATCTCTGCATTGGCGCCGGGGTAAGAGGTTCTTACGCTGATGTTTGGTGGGTCAAGCGCCGGATAATCTCTTACTCCTAAAAATTTATAACCTATCAAACCGAACAATACAATGGCAACATTGAGTACCACTGCAAATACCGGCCTACGTAAACTAAATTCTGATAAACTCATGTTTAAATGTTTTAAGATAGGATCTCCGTCATTTGGGTTAAGGATGTTAAATGATTAAATACATTCGGATAAATACAAAAACATGGAAGTACTATGCTGCTTACAGTTTAATTACTTTATTCAATTCTACTTTTCCATTAGGTTTTAAACTCATCAATCCTGTGGTAATGATGGTGTCACCCACTTTTAAACCAGTTAATACTTGCACATTGGCACTGTCTCTGGCACCTGTTTCTACATCTTCGAAATTGGCAACACCGTTTCTGTAAACAGCTACCTTCTTACCTCTTGCTTGTGGAATGATGGCTTGTGATGGCACCATCAATGCGTCTGATTCTGGGTCAAAATTGGTTTTCACTTTTACGAATTGCCCGGGTAATAATTTGCCGTCGTTGTTGGTTACCATACTTCTTACAATCAAACTCCTGTTTTCTTCCGATACACCCGATTCAGTGGCAATAATACTGGCGTTGTATACTTTAGAACTTCCTTCTGTTGTAAAGCTTACCAATTGCCCTGTATTTACCTTGTTGCTGTAACGCTCTGGTAAAGTGAAGTCGAGTTTTAACTGACTGTTTTGTCGGATGGTAGTTATCACGGTCATGGGTGTAACGTATGCACCCGGACTGATGTTTTTTAACCCGAGGGTTCCGGTGAAGGGGGCCCTTATTTCGGTACGCATGATGTTACTGCGAACGATGTCTATGTCTGCTTTCAGGTTGTTGATGTTGAGCGAGGCCAAATCGTATTCTTGCTGACTGATTCCATTAATTTTTAGCAACTCTTCATATCTTTTGGCGGTTTGTTCGGCCACCTGCACTTGCACTTTTAGTTTATTGAGTTGTGCTACCAAATCGCCGTCATATATTTTGGCAATCAGTGCGCCCTTGCCAATCGTTTTACCTTCAGCGGAATTGAGGTAAACCAACCTCCCGGAAATTTCCGGATTAATAGTGGTGGCTTCGTTGGCAATGATGCTACCCGGGAGTTCTAAATTATCGGAGAGGCTGGTAGGGGTTACCACAAATCCGTCTACTTTCATTTTGGAAGCCATGGCAGGTTTTGCCCCTCCGGCTGCTTTTTTATCGTCACTCCCGCAAGAAAATAAACCAGTAACAAAAATGAGTGCAGTTGCAACGCTTACCTGCTTTAAAAATGATTGTTTGCTCACGAAATTATTTTTTTATCAATTGTTCCTTTAAGAATAAGTATTGATCGTTTAAGAAATGGTTACAATTATATGATAGGCAAATACATATCAACGTAAATGTGATGCCGATTTCACAAACAATGTATGTTTAATTTGGTTGGCTTTGTGCAACAATTCCTGCTTTTCGTTGCTTAAAATGGTAATATGTCCCATTTTCCGTCCGGGTTTGGTGTGTGTTTTTCCGTACAAATGCACAAAAACGTTGTCCATTGCTAAAATTTCTGTTAACCCTTCATAATGTGCGGGGCCTTCATGGCCTTCTGCTCCCAAAAGGTTTACGATGGCTGCAGATAATATGTGATCGGTATTTCCCAGCGGATATTGGAGGAGCACTCTCCACAGCATATCAAACTGGCTGCTGTAGCAGGCTTCAATGGTATGGTGGCCGCTGTTGTGCACCCTCGGTGCCGTTTCATTTACCCAAACATTGTCGGCAGCATCGGTAAACAATTCAACAGCAAATATGCCAGGGCTTTTCAATTCTTTCACTACCCTCAACGCAATGGCTTCGGCTTTCCACAATACTTTTTCAGGTAAGGAAGCAGGGCTTAATTGGTACGATAATAAATTTAATCTCGCATCAAATACCATATCAACAGGTGCATAAATGGCTATTTCACCCGTGGTACTTACTGCAATCGTTACTGCTATTTCTTTTTGGATGTCTACCATTTTCTCCAGCACCGCTGGTGCGTCAAAACCCAGCTCCATATCAGCTGCGGTTTTCATCACCTGCACGCCACGGCCATCATAACCACCTGAGGCCAGTTTGTGCACAGCGGGCAAAAAATGTTCCTGTGTTTTTAATTCTTCTAGATGTTGAGTGCTAACAAACTCACTGCTGGGAATCTCATGTGCTTTGTAAAACTCTTTTTGCAGTATTTTACTTTTGATGGTCTTGAGTGCAGAAGGTTTTGGGATAATGGTGACCCCTTCTTCTTCCAGCTTAAAAAGGGCCGCTTCGTTTACGCTTTCTATTTCAATAGTGAGCACATCGAGTTTTTTTCCAAAACGATATACATCATCATAATTACTGATATCTCCTTGTATAAAATGATGGCAGAGATGGGCTGCAGGGCAATTGGGATCATTCTCCATTACATAGGTTTCAACCGGATAATTGATGGCTGCTTGCAACAACATTCTTCCTAGTTGTCCACCGCCAAGGATACCTGCTTTTTTCATGGGCACAAAGATAGAAAGATGAAGCCTATCAAGGTTAGATTTTTATTATCTTTGAACGGTGATTCCAGATTATCCACATAAAGTTTTTGGCGACAAACGCATCTGCTATTCATTGCTGATGATGTCGCTGGCCATGGATGAGTTCCGTACTAGCTAAAATGGCGCAAAATCGCTGTTGTATTTCTATTGAACAGATTTCTTTTAAAATAGAAGGCCCCGCCTTTTCACCCCTAAATACTACTTCATATGTCCACCACCACCATTACCTATAAGGCCACAGATACCAATGCAGATTTTTTACCATTGCACGGTACCGATTATGTAGAATTTTATGTGGGCAATGCCAAACAGGCCGCCCACTTTTATAAAACAGCTTTTGGTTTTCAATCGCTGGCTTATGCCGGACCGGAAACTGGTGTTAAAGACAAAGTAAGTTATGTGATTCGCCAGAACAAACTCACTTTTGTACTCACCACACCGCTGCGCATCAACAACGAAATAGCCGACCATATTTACAAACACGGAGATGGCGTAAAATACCTTGCATTAAAAGTAGAAGATGCTACCGATGCATGGCATCAAACCACCAGCAGAGGTGGAAAAAGTTATATGGAACCCACTATTTTAAGCGACGATCAGGGAGAACTAGTGATGAGTGGCATTCATACTTACGGAGATACTGTTCACCTGTTTATTGAGCGCAAAAATTACCAAGGTTTTTTCATGCCTGGCTTCCGCAAATGGGAATCGCATTACAACCCATCCGAAACAGGATTGTTGTATGTAGATCATTGCGTGGGCAATGTAGGTTGGAATCAAATGAACCCATGGGTAAAATTTTATGAAGATGTAATGGGCTTTAAAAATATCCTCACATTCGACGACAATGATATTTCTACAGAATACAGTGCATTGATGAGTAAAGTGATGAGTAACGGTAACGGATACGTGAAGTTTCCCATCAATGAACCCGCCGAAGGCAAAAAGAAAAGTCAGGTAGAAGAATACCTCGATTTTTACAACGGCGAAGGCGTACAACACGTGGCCATTGCCTCCAACAATATTGTAGAAACGGTTACTGAATTGCAAAATCGTGGCGTAGAATTCCTCAAGATACCACCTAGTTATTATGTAGATGTGTTGGATAGAGTAGGGAAGATTGATGAAGATTTACAACCCCTGGCCGATTTGGGTATTCTGATAGACAGAGATGAAGAAGGTTATTTGTTGCAAATATTCAGCAAACCATTGGAAGACAGACCCACCTTGTTTTTTGAAATCATTCAACGTAAGGGCGCAAAGAGTTTTGGAAAAGGTAATTTCAAGGCACTGTTTGAAGCATTGGAAAGAGAACAGGATGCCAGGGGTAACCTGTAAAAAAAATATTGACAACAGGCCATTATTGTGCTATAAAACAATCATTCCCTTTTTATTATTAAACTGCACATTTTTAACAGTTGTGATTTAAATATTTTTGATATTTTCATGTTACAATTAATTTAAACCCCAAATTATTTTTAATGAACCATTCTTTTTTGCGTATTGGAATATTGGTTTGCAGTTTTTTTGTAACCGGTGCTTCAATGGCGCAGCTTTCTTTTTCTGAAATTAAAAAAGTATCCACCAGTGTATCTGAAGCCTCCAGCAGAATGGAAGATTCGCTCAAGCGTCAGTTTCAAAAACAAGACTTGGTTTGGCCCCCCGCCGAAATGTATGTTCGATCTTTTAAATACGACAGGCAATTAGAAGTATGGGTGAAAAATGAACCTGGACAATCCTTTAAATTATTTAAAACCTACAAGGTTTGTCAGCAAAGTGGTACCATGGGTCCCAAACGCATAGAAGGTGATTACCAGGTACCAGAGGGCTTTTATTACATCAATGAATTTAATCCTAACAGTTCTTATCATTTGTCGCTGGGATTAAATTATCCCAATGCTTCCGATAAAATATTGGCAGATGAATACCGGCCTGGAAGCAATATCTACATTCATGGCAATTGTGTTTCTACCGGTTGCATTCCCATTACAGATGTGCCAATGGAAGAATTGTTCATCATTGCTGGCACTGTTAAAGACCAGGGCTATCAGGAATTTATTCCAGTACACGTGTTTCCGGTGAGGTACAATGTGGCCAAATCATTGGAATACCTCCTAAGCATTACCAAAGACAATGCGATGCTCACTGCCTTCAACAAAAACATCAAGATGGCTTTCGATTATTTTGAAGCCAATAAAAAACTCCCTGTGATTATGGTGAACCAGCAGGGAGAATATGTTTACAATTGATACTGAGGGTTATCAATGGTTATCGCATCAATACCTGTATGGTATTCAACGTTTTTTGTTCCAATACGATGGTTCTGTTTGCAGTGAGTGCTTCAATAGTGGCCTCATTGTAATGACGGATGGTGAGCAGACTCAGGTTCTTTTCTACTTCCACATCAAATAAAATGGAGGCGTCTAACGCCAACTGGCCTATTTTTTCTGTGTGATCATCAAAACAACAAAGCAAAGAAATGGCGGTGTGTTGGGATAGGCTCGGCTTTATTTTTATCTCGCTAAAAATTTGATGCAATTGTGCCACAGGCTTTTCTTCTACAAACGAAAAATCTTTCGATTTAAAATACATCAACACCTGTTGTTCCTTTTTTACAATCACGGGGGGAAGTTTTTGGTTGCCTTTGTTGCTGATAACCGTACCAGCCAATGCTGGCTTCAAAAAACTTTTTACAAATAAGGAAATGTTTTTGTTTTGTAGGGGTTTGATGGTTTTTGGGTGAATTACCTGTGCGCCGTAATAAGCCATTTCAATTACTTCTGCATAGCTCAGTTCCGGCATGTTCACCGCATCTGCAAATTGGCGAGGATCGGCGCTCATCACGGCTTCTACATCTTTCCAAATCGTAACATCTTTTGCAGGTAACAGATTGGCAAAAATGGCTGCGGAATAATCACTTCCTTCTCTGCCCAAAGTGGTGCTTTCGTTTTCATCTGTTGCACCAATATACCCTTGTGTAATTACTATGTTGTGTTGTTGAAACAATGAATCAATCTGTTCGCGGATATTTTTTTCGGTGTAAGTCCAGTCTACAACTGCATCCCTAAAATTATTGTCTGTTCTTACAATGTCACGTACATCTACCCACCCCGCATTCATCTTTTCTTCCTTTAAAAAATGGGTGATGATACTGCTGCTCATTAATTCGCCACAGCATACAATTTGGTCGTAATAATAATCGTAGGAGCGTACTGGTTTATCGTGCAGCAACCATTCTATTTCGGTAAAAAAATCTTTTAGTTGTGTTTCCGCAGCATTCCATTGAAGAGTACACAAATATTTCAAAGTTTTTAAATGCTGATCTTTGATTTGCTCAAATATGGCGAGGGCATCCTGTTGTCGTCCATCAAAAAAGGCATTCACTACTGTTTCAAGTGCATTGGTGGTTTTGCCCATGGCAGATATCACGATGAGTAATGGTTCACCAGCATTGTCTTCTATGATGTTTGCAACCTGTTTGATGCGGTCGATATTGTTGATACTGGCACCGCCAAATTTGAATACTCTCATTGTTGTAGGTTCAAGGTTTGTTCTGCAAAGTGTAGGCTTTCGCGGCATTTTATGCATGGGCTATCTTGGTGTTTGATGACACAACCTTGCACGAAATCCTTACTTTTGATGTGCAAAACTAAATGCTATTAAGTAAAAAAACAGATTGTTTTATGGCTATCAATAGAAAAGTACAAACGCTCGATGAATTTACGCTACAACAGCTAAGAGATTTTCCGCACGCTACAGGTGAATTGTCTAATTTATTACGTGATATCGGATTGGCTGCAAAGCGTATCAATGTTGAAGTGAATAAAGCTGGATTGGTAGATATTTTAGGAGATACTGGTACCACCAATGTGCAGGGAGAAGAAGTGAAAAAGTTAGATATATTCGCCAATAACCAAATGGTAGGTGTACTCCGCCATGGCATCAGCTGTGCGGGTATCGGCAGCGAAGAATTGGATGACATTGTGGTATTTGATGATGAAACCAGCAACAAATCTAAATATGTATGCCTTTTTGATCCATTGGATGGCAGTACCAATATAGATGTAAATGTTTCTATTGGCACCATTTTTAGTGTATTCAGAAGAGTGAGTGAATTGGGAAAGCCTGCCACTACGGAAGATTTTTTACAAGCCGGCAACAAGCAAGTTGCCGCGGGTTATGTTATTTATGGTTCTTCTACCATGTTGGTGTATGCCACCCGAAGAGGCGTAAATGGTTTTACACTCGACCAATCGATCGGAGAATTTACATTGAGTCACCCCGACATTAAATGCCCACCCACAGGCAAATTGTATTCTGTAAACCATGGTAACTTTTTTCAATATGCCGAAAATGTGAAACAATACATCACCGCTTGCCAGAAAAAAGACAAAACCAACGGGGGGCCATACACCCAGCGTTACATTGGCAGTATGGTGAGCGATGTGCACCGCAATTTGATTCGTGGTGGGATATTCATGTATCCTGGTACCAAAGACAAACCAAAAGGAAAATTAAGATTGATGTACGAATGCAATCCATTTGCATTTATCGCTGAAGTAGCCGGCGGTAAAGCAACCAATGGACACATCAGAATATTAGATGTGCAGCCTACCGAACTTCACCAGCGAACACCGTTTTTTGTGGGTAGTGTAACAATGATGGAAGAATTGGAAAGTTACCTAGAACAAGCTTAAGGTAATAGTACCAGCTCATCAGTGAAAAATTTTTATATGCAAAACACCATCATAACCGTTAAAAATCTTTGCAAGCATTACGGTGAATTCAAAGCGGTGAATGACATTTCATTTGAAGTGTACGAAGGAGAAATATTTGGATTGTTGGGCCCCAACGGGGCCGGTAAATCTACCACATTGGAGATTATGGAAACCCTGCGTACCAAAACATCGGGAGAAGTGATCATTGATGGCTTCAACCTGGATAATGAACCCGAAGAAATTAAAAAAGTGATTGGCGTACAGTTGCAGTCGTCTGGGTTTTATCCTGGACTCAAACTGGTAGAATTGATTCGACTCTTTGGCGGCCTGTACAATAAACCCACCGACCCAATGGCTTTGTTGCAAAAAGTGAATTTGCAAGACAAAGCCAACAACAAAATAACGCAGCTCAGTGGGGGCCAACAACAGCGTTTTTCTATCGCCACCACTTTGATTAATCAACCGCGGATTGTGTTTTTAGATGAACCAACTACAGGCTTAGACCCGCAGGCACGCCGCAATCTTTGGGCGCTCATCAAAGACATCCGAGCATCTGGCACCACCGTTATTCTTACCACGCATTACATGGATGAAGCAGAGCAATTGTGCGATAGGATCGCCATACTCAACCAGGGTAAAATTATCCGCTTAGATTCTCCAGATAAAATGATAGATGAACTGGTGGCAACCGGTTTCGAGCGGCCGAAACAGGTGAAAGCTGCCAATTTGGAGGATGTTTTTATACATTTAACAGGCAGAGAGATGAGGGATGAATAAAGTTCCTTTTATTTGCATACTTTTTAAAATTGAAACAAAACATGAAAAAAACAACAATTGGAATATTCGCACTCCTCTTTGTAGGAATGGCCACACAAGCACAAACAAAACCAGCCCCTAAACCAGTAGCCAAAACCTCACCAAATCCTGCAGCAAAACCTGCGGTGGCTGCTCCAATTCTGAAAACCGGTCTCGATAGCTTTAGTTATGCAGTGGGATTAAACATTGCTGCCAGCATGAAACAACAAGGTATAACCAGTGTGAATGGAACGGCCATGCAAAAGGCCATCGACGATGTTTTAAAAAACAGAACTACTTTATTAACCAACGAACAGGCCAACATGACTTTACAAGAAAAGCTGCAAGAGTTTGCAATGAAAAAATCGAGTGCTGAAAAAGAAAAAGCCAACTTGTATTTAGCCAATAACAAAAAGAAGCCGGGTGTAATTGCATTACCCAATGGATTGCAGTATGAAGTAATTACAGCAGGTGACCCCAATGGAATGAAGCCAACTCCACAAGACACAGTAGTGGTGCATTATTCTGGAAAATTGATCGGTGAAACATTGCCATTTGATGAATCTTATGGCAGAGGCGAACCCACTAGTTTTCCATTGAATGGTGTTATTCGCGGCTGGACAGAAATTTTGCAATTAATGACCAAGGGCGCAAAATGGAAAGTAACCATTCCGAGCGATTTGGGTTATGGCGATAGAGGAGGAGGTGGTACCATTCCTCCAGGAGCCACCCTTATATTTGATATTGAATTGTTAGACATCAAACCTGCAGTAATCCAATAATGGAATCACTGCAATATCCCATAGGTAAATACATCGAGCAACCATTCTCCGAAAAACAATTAAAGGAATGGTTGCTCGATATACAAACCCTGCCTTTGCATTTGGAGCATGCCATGCTCAATTTAGACGAAACACAAATGCTCATTCCTTACAGAGAAGGCGGTTGGAACATCAAGGAAATTGTGCATCACGTGGCCGATAGCCACATGAATGCATATATCCGTTTCAAAAATGCATTGTGTGAACACAATCCCAGCATCAAACCTTACAATCAGGATGCTTGGGCCAAAATGCCCGATACACAGCAACTTCCGGTGAATATTTCCATCACATTGTTGTTTGCATTGCATCATCGCTGGCATACAATACTAAAAAATATGCTGCCAGAAGATTGGAATCGTACAATGTACCATCCCGAGTATAAAAAAACAATGACGCTTTGGTACATGTTAGGGAATTATGCATGGCATGGCAAACACCATGTGGCACATATCCGTATCATCAATCCGTTGGTATAGCTTATGTAGCTGATCACTTTTACGACTAAAATTTTACCAATGTCTGTTAGCATCACCAGCTCCGAATACATACAGCAACACCAATATTTTACTGCCCGCAAAGATGGTTACATTACCACCGATGGTAAAACAGTGCATCCTTATTTTGTGGTAGAATTGCCCGTGAGTGCCTGTGCCATGGCTATTACAGCAGACAATGAAGTAATTATGGTGCAACAATACCGACATCCTATTGAAATAGAATTGTTAGAACTGCCAGGTGGTTTTATTGATGCAAATGAAACGCCTGAACAAGCCATTGCCAGAGAATTGTTAGAAGAAACCGGATATGCTTTTACTGACATTATTCGTTTAGGAAAAACAGCTGCCAACCCTGGGGTGTTGAACAATTACACTTATATGTTTCTTGCTACTGGTGGCAAAAAAGTAAGTGATCAGCAGTTAGATGCCAATGAAGAAATTGCCATTCATTTAAAACCAATCGAAGCAATCAGGAGCATGTTAGAAAAAAATGAAATTGTACAAAGCATGCACGCGCTTTGTATGTTTTATGCTTTTGCGGAATTAGACAAACACGGTATTGTGGCCGTTTAATTATTTTTTAGTGAGCGAAAGCAACCCATCACGCTATTTCTGCGATGATAAAAAAGCTGCCACAAATCATTACTACATCTTCTGGTGCTGCGGTTGCTTTGGCTGCTGAAATGGCAGCATTCACATCATCATAACCCCTCCCTTTCAAATTCTTGCTGTTGGCCAATTCCATTAAATTTTGGAAGGGTAATGCCCTGGCAATATGGGCATTGGTAAAATAATAACTTGCCTCTTTTGGAAAAAGATCCAATACATGGGTCACGTCTTTATCGCTTACAAAGCCCAATACAAAATGATAGAGCGCAGTAGGGTAGTTATTTTGTAATTGCAACAATACCTGTTTGATGCCGTCTTCGTTGTGGGCTACATCCTGAATAATGGTAGGGTTTTCTTGTTGCACCACATCCCAGCGTCCACGCATACCCGTTAGTGTCTTTACTGAACGCAGGGCAGTCGCCATTACTTCATCTGAAATTTGGTATCCTTTTTTTCTCAATGCTTCTACAGCTGCCAATACCGTACACAAATTTTGTTGTTGGTACCATCCGTTCAAATCTAATTGAAGCACTATGCTTTGTTGTGTGTTATTGTTCAGCACCCTACAATGCAATAGATTGTTCTGATTGTAAACCTCGGTGATGTTAAAAATATCGCTGGCCAACACCAGCTTCACCGAGTGTAAGGCTGCTTCTGCTTCAAAAACGGGTTTGGTTTCGGGTAAGTATTCACCCAATACTGCTGGGGTATTGGGTTTAATGATACCTGCTTTTTGGTGAGCGATTTCTTGCAGGGTATTGCCCAGAATGTTCATGTGGTCGTAACCAATGTTGGTGATTACAGACAGTTCTGGTGTAATGATATTGGTACTGTCTAATCGGCCACCAAGGCCTGTTTCAATAACGGCAATGTCTACCTGCTCTTTCGCAAAATATTCGAATGCCATACCAACCGTCATTTCAAAAAAAGAAGGTTCAATGTCGTCTAGTATGGCTTGAGTTCGTTCTACAAAATTTACCACAAACTGTTCAGCAATCATTTCTCCATTGATGCGAATGCGTTCGCCAAAATGTTTGATATGGGGAGAAGTGTACAAACCTGTTTTATAACCTGCTTGTTGTAGGATGGCTGCCAACATATGACTCACACTGCCTTTGCCATTGGTGCCTGCTATGTGAATGGTTTTAAAATGTTGTTGGGGATTCTGAAGTGCGTTGCACAAAGCGATGGTATTGTGCAGGTCTTTTTTATAAGCAGCAGCCCCAATGCGGGTAAACATGGGCAAACGTGCATACAAATATTCAATGGTTTCGGCGTAATTCATTTCAGTAAAATTAGGCCAGAAATGATGAATTAGTAAAAGGAATTATTGAAAAAATGCAGTTGATTACTGCACTGTAAAATTGAACTGAACCGTTATGATACTTTCATCAGACGCTTTGTCGAAAGCCATGCTTTTGAGATAGTTCGCAATTTGCACGCCGTACCTTGCATCAAAGCTGGTACTGGGTTTAACGATGCGTGAAAAAGTACCTACTCCTGCAGCAGAAACTTTAATGCTGGCATAAATAGTGGCTTTTGGCAAATCGCTGTTAAACGCATAATAACGGATAATTTTTCTATTACCGCTCGTTACCCTTGGTCCACCCGTTTTGCCACCTGGGGTGTTGCCATATGAATCTTTATCGCCTGTTGGGTCACCCGCATCGCCAGTGCCGCCAGGTTTGGTACCCTGGCTACGATATCCATTGTCTTCTGTAGCATTGTTGCCGCCACCTTTACCTGGGCCATTGTATGTCAACTTAGGTTTTTGTGGTTTTGGAGCGGGGGCTGGAGTAGGAGTTGGTGTAGTAGGTTTTGTGACTGCTGGTTTTGTTTTGATGGGCTTGGTAACCGGCGCTGCATCTGCTTCTGCATTCTCGTCGGGTGTTACCGCTTCTTCCTCTTCTTGCGCTGGACTGGCTGGTTGTTGGGGCAATACCATCGCCTCATCGCTGGGGGCCATTTCACCCTTTATAAGTGGTTGCTCTTCACCAAATCCTTCATCGTTGTTGCCCAAGTTAATTTCAATAAGGTCTTCTACCACAGGTGCGGTAGGAGGTACGATTTTCCAACTGATGAGAAAAAACAATACAAGCAGCATCCCACAAATAATTGCGGTGTACATCAGTGCTTTCCTGTTTTTTTCTGATTCAAATGTTGTGTTCATAATCTTAAACTTCAATAGGCTAAAGTTATCCAATTTTACCCCATATTGATGTATACAAACCGGCTATTGCATAAAACCACGAAAATTTTAACAAAACTACCTACCGTTCCTTTTCAAATTATCCTCTTCTTCCAAAAAGCAAACTGCCTACTCTAATCATGTTGCTGCCTTTTTTGATGGCCAGCTCATAATCGCCGCTCATGCCCATGCTCAACGTTTGAAATGAGGGGCTCGAAAGCATAACTTTCATTTCATCAAACTGTTGTTTGAGAAAATCGAATTCGGCTCCCACTTTTTCAACATCATTACTGAAAGAAGCCATGCCCATTAGTCCTTCTACGGATACATGGGGAAAAGCATTGTCTTTAATTTTTGCAGCAATGGCGTTGAGTTCTGTGGCATCAAAACCGAATTTGGTTTCTTCCTCTGCAATATGCACTTGCAACAAACAAGAAATGGTTCTGCTGTGTTTGGCTGCTTGTTTGTTTACTTCGGCCAGCAATTTTTCGCTGTCTATGCCATGAATTAAATGTACAAAGGAGGCCATGTATTTTACCTTGTTGCTTTGCAGGTGGCCAATAAAATGCCAGCGAATCTCTTCGGGCAAATGTGTGGCTTTATCTACGAGTTCCTGAACATAATTTTCTCCAAAATCTCTATGCCCCAAATCATACATTTCTTGGATGTCTGAGGCAGGTTTTAGTTTAGAAACAGCCACCAATGTTACATTTGATATTGCTGTAGTTTCTTTCAGTTGATGGTAAGCTGCTAAATGGATGCTCATGTTAAATGGTTATATCTCTCCAACGATAGTTTTCAATTTTTTTAATCATGAAATAAGTGGCGATGATGGCGGGCACGATCAAAATCCAAATTAACCAGTCTATTTTTAATGCGAAATAATGCATGCCTACAATACTAGCCACGATGGCCGTCTGAATAAAAAACTTTACCAATTTTCCTGCTTGCATTTTGATGTTCAGTTGCCGTGAAAAAGGCATTGATTGTTCTCCAAAAATAGCCGTCAACATAAACAACATGGCATTGGCAAAAAAGCCAAATACAAAATCGTTTACGATATGATAACCCCAAACAAAATAGGCTGTAGCAAACATCAATATATACAACGGCACGAAAAATTTGAAGAACAATGATTTAATTGCGCCCGAAATAATTTGCCCCGGGTATTTAATGGGTGTAGAATAATAGATCCATCCAGCTTGAAACTGTTCATAAAAAGCAATTAAAGTGATGCTACCGCTAATGGTGAACATAGGCAAATAGATCAGCCATAAATAACTATTTGAATTGGGTAGGTTTTGTGTGATGCTGCTCAAATCTTTTCCACTCTTAAAAACAAAGATGAATACGAAAACAAAGATGTAGGCAAACCCGGGATAAAATTGCATTTTAAATCCTTTGTCACGGCCAGTGATCTTCCAAACCATTTCAAAACCTGCTTTTTCTACTTCTTTGTTACATACAAATGGTGAAAGCCATTCTGAAAGCAATTTTTTTTCTTTTTTGTGTTTTGCATCTATTTTTCTCGCTCCATCACTGTTTTGCATGGCGCCTAATTTTTTAGAGAAAGAAGGTGCCAAGTATTTGATCATAAACCAAAATGTGAGAATTGGTACTGTTACAGCGGCGGCAATCATTCCCAAATGCAGGGGGTCAAATAGCCATTCTTTGAAAGCTTCTACGGTTAAAGCCATCCAAACCGGTGGTAAAAAGTAACTATAAAAACCAAGTGTGAAGGATTGATCTATGGCATCAAAATCGATGAGTCTTGGTACTATTTGGAAACCTACTGTAAAAGTGATGGTCATCAGTATTTGGAAATAACCAATAATGTCTTTTACTTTTTGTTCGTTGCTAAATTTTAAAATGAGGATGTACAGCAGATAGGTGATGAATACCGAAATGGCTACCATCAGAAATGTAGTGACTATGCTGGCAAAACCTGCCGCAACGCCATGTACAACAAAAACAGCTATCAAGGGTAGTAGTGCAAGGGCGATGGTAAACTGAAGCAGGTACACCAAAATATGAATCATTCTGGCCATAAAAATGGTTCTACTATTCACTGGCCGAGGTAAAATAATTTGATTGTCGGCGGTATCCAATAAAACGGAGCTAAAATCTGTTATCAGTGTCATGGCCATCACCACCAATAAATAGGCGTGAAAAAAAATCATGCTTAGTTGTATCGATTTCATCGAAAAAATCATGATAGCAAAAAAGAGTCCGAAGATGCCATAGAAGATAAGTGTAATCAGCAATGGATTTTTTGGATCCTTGTCTTTCTGCTTGTTGTAATTCACATGCACCCGCCTGCGGTCCATGAGAATTTTGGTTTCGGTGATGATTTTCAATCTTTCAAAATCGATTCCGTTTCTCACAAACTTTTTAACAAAGGCCAACATCAATTTTAATAAAAATTTATCCATTTTTGCCGCTGTTTAAAATATCCATAAATTCTTTGGCTGTTTCTTGGTGTTGTTGCGAGCCACCTGTGAGTGCAGTAAAAATATTTTCGAGAGAACCCTGGCTTGCATTTTGTTTTAGTTCATCAAAACTACCATCTGCTATTACCCTTCCTTTGTCGATGATGATGATGCGGTCACTTATTTTTTCTACCACATCCATAATGTGTGAAGAATAAAAAATGGTTTTCCCTGCTTTTTTTAACTGCGATAAAATTTCTTTTACCAGTATCACAGCATTGGCATCGAGGCCGCTCAAGGGCTCATCTAAGAAAATAATGTCTGGATTGTGAATGAGGCCACTGATGAGCAGTACCTTTTGTTTCATCCCTTTGCTGAATCCATTCATTCTCAAATCTGACTTATCACTTAGCTCAAACAACCGAAGCAATTCTATAGATTTCGATTGAATGATTTCATCTGACAATTGGTATAATTTTCCAACAAACCGAAGATATTCGATGGGTGTGAGTACATCATACAAAGCGGCCTGTTCAGGTATATAACCAATGCGTTGTTTGATCTCAATTGGATTTTCTCTTACATTCATTCCCAATACGGTTACCTCCCCTTCGAAGTCGCTGGTAATACCTGTTAGAATTTTAATGGTAGTGCTTTTGCCGGCTCCGTTTGGTCCAATATAACCTACTATTTGTCCGGTTTCTATGGTTAAATTTATTCCCTTTAATACCTGATTGTCGGCAAATCTCTTGCGTAAATCGTTTATTTGGATGATGTTCATCATGCGGCAAAAATTTTAGTAAAGTTAGCTACTATTGTATTGTTCAAGAGTTACCTTCTGTTTCAAATGTGTAAGGTATAATGCTGTTTAAAACAACTGGTAGCTCAATTGGTTCTCATAAAAAAGTGCCAATGTAAAACAACATTGGCACTACCATTTATTAAAAGCATAAAAATTATTTTAGGATGGTTCTGCTGATCACGATGCGTTGCACTTCGCTGGTACCTTCATAAATCTGCGTAATTTTTGCATCTCTCATGAAACGTTCTACATGGTATTCTTTTACGAATCCGTAGCCCCCATGTATCTGCACGGCTTCTGTTGCCGTCCACATGGCAGTTTCACTTGCAAATACTTTTGCCATAGAGCTGCTAAGTGTATAATCCTGGTGATTGTCTTTTTCTGCTGCCGATTTCAAACACAGCAAACGAGCACATTCAATTTTAGTAGCCATATCTGCCAGCTTAAATTGAATGATTTGGTGATTCATGATTTCAGTTCCAAAAGCTTTGCGTTGTTTGCTGTAGGCCAACGACAATTCGTATGCTCCACAGGCAATACCCAAGGCTTGTGCAGCAATACCAATTCTACCGCCAGCCAAAGTTTTCATGGCGAATTTAAAACCAAATCCATCTTCCCCAATGCGATTCTCTTTTGGCACTTTTACATCATTGAATAAGATGCTATGCGTATCACTTCCTCTGATACCCAGTTTGTTTTCTTTTGCACCCACCACCACACCTGGCCATTTTTTCTCTACAATAAATGCATTGATGCCCCGGCTGCCTTTTGCCGGATCTGTTTGGGCAATCACCAAATATACGCTGGCGCTATTGCCATTGGTGATCCAGTTTTTTGTACCATTCAACAAATAATAATCTTCTTCTTCTTCTGCAGTAGTCTTTTGCGAAGTAGCATCACTTCCTGCTTCAGGCTCACTCAATAAGAATGCACCGATGTATAGCTCACCGTCTTTTTTTCCCTGTGCCAATGGCGTGAGGTATTGTTGTTTTTGTGCTTCACTGCCATACTCCTGCAAACCATAACAAACCAAACTGTTGTTAACGCTCATACATACACTCACACTAGCATCTATTTTACTAATTTCTTCCATGGCCAATACATAGCTAATGGTGTCCATACCGCTGCCACCATACTCCGGCTTCACCATCATGCCCATAAAACCCAGATCGGCCAATTTTTCGATTTGTTCTTTTGGAAATTTTTGTAGTTCATCACGTTCAATCACTCCGGGCAGACATTCGTTTTGGGCAAAATCTCTGGCTGCTTTTTGAATCATTAAATGTTCTTCTGAAAGTTGAAAGTTCATATGGTAATTTTAGGTTGCAAAACTAAGGAATTTTGGGCTGGTTCGGTATGCTCTGTAAAAGGAAAAGTTCTTTTTTACACTCATGTTGCTTTCCATACTTTCTTTGGTTGCTCTTATATATCACTAAATGATTATTTCGGTTAAGGTTACCATAGCTGTTGTCTTCTTACCCTGAAATTGGGGAACGAAAAGTTTATATTTGCCACATCATGAACAGTGCGCTACAAAATTTCAAAGTACAAAAACTGGTGGCATTCATTTCCATCGTATTGTTTTTGTTAAAAGTACTGGCTTGGTATCTTACAGGATCTGTAGCTATCCTTACCGATGCGCTGGAAAGTACCGTAAACGTGATTGCTGGTTTGATTGGCTTGTACAGTTTATATGTTTCTGCTAAACCCAAAGACATAGATCATCCGTATGGACATGGCAAAGCAGAATTTATTTCTGCAGCCATTGAAGGCACACTGATTGCTGTGGCGGGGGTTGTGATTATTTATGAAGCCATCAACAATTTGTTTAAAGAGCATTCGGTTCAAAAATTAGACTGGGGGATTATCCTGGTGGCCATCACAGCATTCATCAATTACATTGCAGGGGCATTGTGTGAGCGTACCGGTAAAAAGAACAATTCATTGGCACTCATTGCCAGTGGCAAACATTTAAAGTCTGATGCCTACACCACCATCGGAATTGTAGCAGGATTGATACTGTTGTATTTTACCCGATTAAGTTGGATAGACAGTGCACTGGCACTGCTGTTTGCTTTCATCATTATTTACACAGGATATAAGATCATTCGCAGTTCTATTGCTGGTATTATGGATGAGGCAGATGAACAAATGTTGCAACAACTCGTTGATTCTTTGAATGAAAACAGAACTTCCAACTGGATTGATTTACACAATCTCCGCATTATCAAATACGGCGCCACCATACACCTCGATTGTCACCTTACTGTGCCGTGGTATTTCAATGTACATGAAGCGCATTGCGAAATTGATGGCTTGAGCGAATTGGTGCGTAAAAATTTTGGCGATTCGGTAGAATTGTTTGTGCATTCTGATGGTTGTTTAGATTTCAGTTGTGCCATCTGTAGTAAGGCCGACTGTACCGTTCGCAAACATCCCTTTACTGAAAGGGTAGAGTGGACCATGGAAAATATTTTGAGCGACAACAAACACAAAGCTGGTAAAACATGAACAGGGTATTGAACAAGGAGTATTGGAACAATCGTTATCTACAACAACAAACCGGTTGGGATATTGGCAGTGTGGCTCCGCCTTTAAAAGAATACATCGATCAACTGATCAATAAAAATAGTTCCATCCTGATACCAGGTTGCGGCAATGCATACGAAGCAGCATATTTGTTGCAGCAGGGATTCAAAAATGTTACATTGGTAGATATTGCTCCAGCCGCAACTGCTGCTCTGGAAGATAAATTGAGTACTTACATCAACAATGGTTTACAGATCATTTCTGGTGATTTTTTTGATCTGAAAACAACCTATGATCTTATTCTGGAACAAACTTTTTTCTGTGCCTTAGATCCAACACTTCGAAGTGCTTATGTAGAAAAAATGGTTTCCCTATTAAACCCAGATGGCAAACTAGTGGGGCTATTGTTCAACCGTCATTTTGAGGGTGGTCCACCCTTTGGAGGGAGCAAGTTGGAATACCAGGAATTATTCACACCCAAATTCAACATACAGACAATGGATACGGCCTACAACTCAATAGCACCAAGGGCCGGAATGGAATTATTTATAAAGATGACGAAAAAGAGGAGTTAAGCTTGTTGAAAAATTCCTGCTATTAGGTAGCCAGCTAAGGCCATTGCCCCCCCCAGGAACAATTGTCTGATACCCCCCCACCAAATGGGTTCTCCGTTTAATTTGCTTTTTATAAAACCTGCCACGAAAAGCATTGGTAAACAAATGTACAACGAAAGTATAGTAGCATCATTCGTTTGTAAAGTAACAGCCCATGAAACCAACCCTACCACAGCGCCTGTGATACTTGCCATTACTGCTGCCAAAGTTGATTTTAGCAATTGACCAGCTTCGGGCTTCTCAGGAGGTTGTTGTTGAAGCTCAAGGTAAGTTTTCCATTCCTGTTCGTCTTGGGCGATAACATCGGCAGCCATGTTCTGCATATCCTTACCAAGATCTAATAATTTAAACAATTCAACCGTTTTATTGAGTTCCGCCTTGTAGCGTAATTGTTCTTCCTCCGGCGTTTTTTTTGCCAAGTCTTTCTGTCTGTTCTTTGCAGCAAAATAACTGCCTACGCCTATAATAATACAGAACAATGCAGCAAGGTTTACACCCATTTTTAAAACAGTATTGCTGTTGCTGTACCAAACACTCATGGCAATACAAAACGCAAACAATATGGCTATTCCGTCGCCAATACCTGCTAAGTACTGCTTGAGGTATAAGCCTTTTTGTTCGAATGATGTTCCCTTCAAATTCGGCGACTGTTCTTGCATGTACAATTTAAATGATTAAGATTTGCTGGCTAAAATTAAAAGACTTTTTTCAATGATGTCTACTGCTTTTTTAATGGACATTTCGTCAATAACCAACGGTGGAGCAAACCTTATTTTATCGCCGTGTGTAGGCTTGGCCAATAAGCCGTTTTTCATCAATTCAATACATAGATCCCATGCAGCATTAGGGTTGTGATGTTTTATTACGATGGCATTGAGCAACCCACGGCCACGGATAACCGAAATAAAAGGCGATTGAATTTTTGCCAACTCCGCTCTAAACAAAATACCCATTGCTTCAGCATTCGTTACCATGTTTTCGTCTTTCAACACTGCGAGTGCCTCGATGGCTACTGCAGATGCCAAAGGGTTGCCACCGTATGTGCTGCCATGCTCGCCTGGTTGTATGGTGAGCATGATTTCATCACTGGTTAATACCGCACTTACTGGTAGCATACCTCCACTCAATGCTTTGCCTAAAATTAAAATATCGGGTTTTACATTTTCATGGTCACATGCCAACATTTTGCCAGTACGTGCCAGACCGGTTTGAATTTCATCTGCAATCATCAAAACATTGTATTGGTTGCACAAAGCCCTGATGCCGGCAATGTATCCATCGTGGGGTATTACTACGCCCGCCTCGCCCTGAATGGGTTCGAACATGAAGGCCGCTACGTTTTTATTTTGCAAGGCTGCTTCCAATGCTACTAAATCATTGTAAGGAATGGTATCAAAACCAGGCATAAATGGCCCAAACTGGTTGTAACTGCTGGGGTCTGTGCTGGAAGATATGGCGGCCATGGTTCTTCCCCAAAAATTTCCTTCTGCAAACAATACTACTGCTTTGTTTTCTTCAATTCCTTTTACCTTGTACCCCCATCTCCGAGCCAGTTTGATGGCAGTTTCCCCTCCTTCCACTCCTGTATTCATCGGCAATACTTTATCGTATCCAAAGTATTGGGTAATGTAAGCTTCGTAAGGTCCCAATTGGTTGTTGTAAAATGCACGGGATGTTAATGTAAGCACCTCCGCCTGGTCGGTGAGCGCTTTTACAATTCTCGGGTGGCAATGCCCTTGGTTTACGGCGGAGTAACCACTTAAAAAATCGAGGTACTGTTTTCCTTCCACATCCCAAACATAAATGCCTTTTCCCTTTTTTAAAACCACTGGCAATGGATGGTAATTGTGGGCTCCAAATTTTTCTTCCAACTCCATGTAAAAGTCGGGCGTTTGTTGAATGCCTGTTGTCATAACGTATGTATTGAATGATGTAATAAAATGGTAACAAACCATTCTTAAAAAATTCTAAATGTAAAGAGATAGGTATCCCAGGTAGGGGAAGCGCCCTAGGTTAATGATTCAGCAGATCGAGGTTGCTGTATAAGAATGATATGTTGGTAACTATTTTGATAAATTAAAGGTAACCCATTAAACCCATTTGTAAAAGCATTCTTCCGGTAAATTGATGGACATGTTGAAGTTTTGTTCAAAAATTCCAAATACGCTGCTGCCGCTGCCACTCATGCTGGCATACAAAGCACCCGCATTGTACAGGGTTTCTTTTAAATGTAGAATGGCAGGTTGCTGCGTAAAAACCGTTTGCTCAAAATCGTTGATGAGTTCGTTTTTCCATGTTGAGATGGGTTGTTGAATGATCCTTCTTAAATCGCTGGTATTTACACCTGGCACAATGCCTTTGAACGCCATGGCGGTATTGATGTGTATGCCCGGGTTTACCACCAATATTTTGTAAGCGGTTAAATTTAAAGAAACAGGTTCTAGCACTTCACCACGGCCTGTGGCCAAACAGGGTTGGTTGTACAAAAAAAATGGACAGTCGCTTCCCAATTGTAATGCATATTTCATCAAATTTTCATTAGTCAGCTTCAGTTCAAAAAGTTTGTTCAGCAATTCTAGTGCCGCAGCGGCGTCAGACGAACCTCCTCCTAATCCCGCACCCATGGGAATACATTTGTGAAGATGCATTTGCACAGGTGCCATAGAGGGGAAATCTGCTTTTAATAAATGATAGGCTTTGATGCAGAGATTATCTTCGGGAGTGCCGGGAATATTAATTCCACTACTGCTAAACGATACGGGTATTTGCTGATGAGGTGCTATGATAATTTCCAAAGCATCTTTGATACCAATCGGGTAAAAGATGGTTTGCAAATTATGGTACCCATCCAAACGTTTGTTCAGAATGTTGAGTCCAATATTGATTTTACAACCCGGAAATACCAGCATAACAAGGTTTATTTTTTTTCTGGATAATAATTAAAGGGCAATAAATTGGCAGCTTTTTCATACACCCAATAGCCGGTATAATACAGTACAATAGGATCTACCACAATGCCATATTTGTCTACCTGAATCGAGTCTGCTAAAAGATGTAAATATGATCTGAACCCGATTTGTGCACCATCAGCTAAAAAACGACTGCTTCGAAGGTATGATTTCCCAGAGGGATTGTTTAAATACTGCACCATCAGTTTGTGTTTCCAACTAACTTTATAGGAATCGGAGGCGCTGTCTTTTTTAACAAGGTCACTGGCTTTCACACCCCAGGCCACATCCATCTTTTTGGGTAGTTGGTTTGTTTCGTTGGGGCCTGGTGGTATGGTATCTGTCCGAACAATGTACAAAGCATATTTTTCCGCTTCGAGACTATCGCCAATGAATGACCTAAAAAAATGCAGCGTGCTGCCGTAGTAGGCATTTTCTCTGTTTTTAACCCAACGTTTTTTATTCCCTAATGCCTCGTAACGGGTGAAGCCATAAAAGGAAGTTTGACCAGTTGTTTGATTTAAATAAAAGGATACCAACTCAAAACGGATGCGGTAGCCCAACTTATTGTTGATGATGGTGAGCGGTGTATCAGCCATTGCTTTGAAGCTGTTTTTTTCTGTACCTGCTGCTACAAAATACACCGATGAAATATTATTGATTTTAGATGATGCGGCTTCTTCTGTAACGCCTAAAAAATTTTCCTGAAACAGTTGTAAGTATTTTCTTCTGGTAGCATCGGGGAGTATCAACACATCCTGCAAAAGATCTTGTTTTGGAGAAAGTTTGAAGGTGAAGGATTTACCTTTTAGTTGAGCTAAGTTGAATGTAAAAATCAATCGCTCAAATCCCACAGAAGAAACAATGAGCTCACCATTTACCGCATCTGGCAAAAAAAACTGCCATTGCTGCTGGTAATGGTTCCTAGCGACGTATTGTTGAAGTAAACACTGGCACCTGCTATCGGGCTGTCGTTTTCATCGTTGAGCACTTTTCCGGTGATGGAATGTTGTGCTTGTGCAACCATTAAAAAAAGGACACAGCATATAATATTTACAATAAATGATTTCAATTATTTTTCCCGGCTTTTAATTTCATCTCTGATAGAGATAGCCCGGATATAGTCTTCCTGCTCTAGTACATCTGTGAGCAGCGTGTTGAGTTCGGTTAAACTCATCGACTTTAAATCGCTGCCAGAACTACCACCAATGGTTTCTGAAGAAACGGATGCGGAGGAGGGCAATGCATCTTTTTTTGCGTCTTCATCCATCATCACACCCGCCTGGTCTAAAATATTTTCATAAGTAAATATGGAACATCCAAAACGAACGGCAAGGGCCAATGCATCAGAGGTTCTGGAATCAATTTCAACAGTATCGTTGGCAGAACTGCACACCAGTTTAGAGTAAAAAACACCTTCTTGCAAATCGTTGATCACAATTTCATGCAGCTCTACATTAAATGCCAGCATAAAATTTTTCATGAGGTCATGTGTGAGAGGTCTGCTCGGATTCATTCTTTCCAATGCAACAGCTATGGCCTGGGCTTCGAAACCGCCAATCACAATAGGCAAACGTCTGAGACCATTTACCTCGCCCAATACTACGGCGTAGGAGTGGGTTTGGGTGATGCTGTGCGACAATGCTACTATTTCCAGTTCAATTTTTTTCATAATAATCCAAGTGGTTGGTCTGTGCCGGTACTTTTTCGCAAAAAACAAAGATAAAAAAATAAAGCCTTTCAAACTTACTTGAAAGGCTTTTAAATATATCGGTGTAGGATTAAGCTACTCCTTTGAGTTTTTTAACGGCATCAATGATCTTTGGCATCACTTCAAAAGCATCCCCTACAATTCCATAATCGGCTGCTTTAAAGAAAGGAGCTTCCGGATCTTTGTTGATCACTACTATTACTTTGCTTCGGTTTACCCCTGCCAAATGCTGGATGGCGCCAGAAATGCCGATGGCAATATACAAATTAGGTGCAATGGCCAAACCAGTTTGTCCAACGTGCTCGTGGTGTGGGCGCCAATGAATATCGGCCACTGGTCGGCTACAGGCTGTTGCTGCGCCTAATAAATCTGCCAGTTCGGTTACCAGGCCCCAGTTTTCCGGACCCTTCAAACCTCTACCGCCACTTACTACAATGTCTGCTTCACCAAGGGCTATATCGCCACTTACCTTATTCACCCCCATTACAGTAATTTTTGCAGCATCAATGCTGGCAGCAAATGGAACAACTTCGGCTGTTTGATCGGCCAATTCAATATTAAATGAGTTGGGATTTAAGGAAATAATTTTTTTATCGGTGTTTACTGCGATGTGAGCAAATGCCTTTCCGCTGAATACGGTTTTCTTTACCAAGAATCCGCTGCTAAGATCGGGCAAGGCAACTGCCCCTGCCACCAATCCTGCGTTCAGCTTCACACTCAGGCGAGGCGCAACGGCTTTGGAGGTAGTGTTGTGGGTAAACACAATAATGCTGGCGTTGCTTGCTTCAACCGCTTGTGCAATAATTTTTGTGAATACCTGCGCATCAAATTGATCCAGCGCTGCATCTGCAACCGTATGCACTTTGGTTAAACCATATTTGCCCAAAGCAGATAGGTCATCGTTTACATTGCCCAATACAATTCCTTCTGCAGTGGTACCCACCAAGGCAGCTGTTTTTGCAGCATAATTTGCGGCTTCAAATGCAGACTTTTTTATGTGACCATCGGCTTGGTCTAAAAATACTAATACACTCATATAAATAATTTTGTAGAGGTTAATCGATGTTGTTAGATGGCTTTGGCTTCTTCGTTCAGCAACCTTACCAATTCTTCCGGATTGTCTGGGCTCACCAGTTTCACACCTGCTTTTGCAGGAGGTAAATCAAATGTAACTACAGATGTAAGAGAGGCAGCTTCTACTGCCTCTACCACTTTTAATGGTTTGGTTCTGGCGCCCATGATACCCTTCATATTGGGAATGCGTTGTTCTGCCATTCCTTTTTGGCAGCTGATCACAACGGGCAATGCTACTTTATCGGTTTCTTCTCCACCTTCAATTTCTCTTACTACGATGGCGTTACCTGCTTCCAAATTAAATTTGGTGGCGTGTGAAATATAAGGAATGTCTAACAATTCTGCCACCATTCCGCCAATAGAAGAACCATTGTAATCGATGGTTTCTTTACCGGTGAATACGAGGTCGTAACCACCTTCTTTGGCTATTGCTGCAATTTGTGAAGCAATGTTGAAGCTATCCGCATTGTCGCTGTTTACCCTGATGGCTTCGTCGCCACCCAAAGCCAATGCTTTTCTGATGATGGGTTCACTGTCGGCACCACCTACGTTTACTAGGTGAAGAACCGTAGTAGGGTCTGCTTCTTT
This sequence comes from Ferruginibacter sp., assembly GCA_044342365.1. GTDB lineage: Bacteria > Bacteroidota > Bacteroidia > Chitinophagales > Chitinophagaceae > Ferruginibacter. Next base: position 33,330 of record JBIIPY010000020.1, read on the forward strand.
TAGTTCGATGGCACGTACCAACGAATACCATTCGTCATACGGATTAATGATCCACTGCACGCCATCAGCCGCAAATTTCGTATTGTTATCTGCGAAGGCTATTTTTGCAGTAGTATCAGGTGTTTTACTGATGCAAATCAATATCTTCATGATTGTTTTTTTTACGCTTCGGCCAAAAAAACCGAAGACCGTGAAATAAAAGTTGTTTATGCAACTATATGCAAATATAAGCCATGTAAAGATAGGTTGAACGCCTCCTAAAAAAAATATTGTTGAATGAGCCGGATAGAAAAATTACTCGAATATCTAAAGACGAACGATAAGGACAGTTTTTTACAACACGCGCTGGCATTGGAATACATCAAGGTTGGGGAGGATGAAGCTGCTCGGCAATTGTTCAACGAATTGTTGCTACGCGAGCCTACTTATGTAGGATCTTATTACCATTTGGGTAAACTTTTGGAAAGGCAGGGAAATTTCGACAAAGCCATTCGAATTTACGCACGTGGTATGGAGGAGGCCAACCGAGCGGGTGACCGCCATGCCTTCAACGAATTGCAAATGGCCAAAGAAGATCTTGAAGAATAAAGTAGGTATATTATTTTTTAGCCTGTCATCTCATACTGCTCCTTTACATTTATATGGAATTACGCCCCGCCTTCGAACAATTCATCAACAGCCAACATCTTTTTACCAAAAAAGATCGGTTACTCCTTGCCGTTAGTGGAGGGGTAGACTCAGTAGTGTTGTGTGAATTGTGCCATTTAGCAGGATATGAGTTTGCCATTGCACACGTCAATTTTCAATTGAGAGGAGCAGAGAGCGAAGCGGATGCTGCTTTTGTAGAAGCGTTGGCAAAAAAATACCAAGTTCCTTTTTTTGTTCAACAATTTGATACGGATGCGTATGCCACTCAATACAAAAAAAGCATACAGGTGGCAGCGAGGGAACTGCGTTACCAATGGTTTCAAACTTTGTTGGAAGCCTCTTCACCACCGCTGAAATACCTACTTACTGCACATCATGCCGATGACAATACAGAAACCATATTGATGAATTTTTTCAAAGGCACGGGCATCAATGGACTCAAGGGAATTGTGCCGAAGCAGGAGCAACTGATCAGGCCATTGTTGTTTGCTACTAAAACACAATTGATGGCATTTGCAGAAGAGCGGGAATTGATTTACAGAGAAGATGCCTCCAATGCATCTGATAAATATACCCGCAATTATTTTCGCAATCAATTGATTCCGGATATAGAAAAGGTATTTCCGCAGGTTACCCAAAACCTGCAGCAGAATGCTGTTCGCTTCAAAGATATTCATGTTATTTACCAGGAAGCGTTGGCGTTGAAGAAGAACAAATTACTTTTTAAAGAAGGAACGATGTATAAAATTCCTGTACTTCGCTTGTTACAGGAAACAGCTTATTACAGTATTCTATACGAGCTCATCAAGGAATTCGGGTTTACGGCTCAGCAAACAGGGGAAGTAGAAAAATTGCTACATGCGCCTAGTGGAAAATATGTAGAATCCTCCTCACACAAGGTTTTGCGCAATCGTAAATGGTTATTAATCACTGAGCTCAACAGCCATACTGCCGGTCAATATTTATTGGAAAAAGAAACCCGCGAATGCTCTTTTGAAGACGGAAATTTATCAATGGCAATTACCAAGGTGCCTGTTGAAGTAAATACCGATGCCAACATTGCTTTTTTGGATGCCAACCAAATTCAATTTCCATTGATACTACGCAGGTGGAAAACAGGCGATTTTTTTTACCCGCTGGGAATGAACAAAAAAAAGAAGATCAGCCGATTTTTGATCGATCAAAAATTATCGTTGGCCGAAAAGGAACGTATATGGGTGATAGAAAGCAACCAAAAAATTATTTGGGTGCTGGGAAAACGCATCGACAATCGCTTTAAAATTACCGCCCAATCAATAGGTATTCTAAAACTGCGCCTAACTCCCTCCGGCCTGTAAGACTTGGATTTTTTAAGTCTTCTATAATGTAAGGGAAAATATCTGATCGTAAGACACCTACCAACAACAGTGTAAATACAAGGCCGAAAACAGATCCCCACAAGTGAGCGTCGTGGTTCACATTGTCTTGATTTTGTTTGCCCATATAAATACAATAGATCACATAAATTACTGCGAAGAGGAGGGCAGACAATTTAATAAATCCGTACAATTGCAACTGGCTCCATGGATCGAACAAAATGCTAGCGAACACGATTGCCGATACAGCACCTGATGCCCCCAATGAACGGTAATTTGGATCGTTTTGGTGTTTTAAAAAACTGGGTATATCCGCAGCAATTAGTCCAATAAAATACAACAACAAATAAAGTAGGCCACCACCGGTGAAACAAAGGTTGAAAATGATCTCTATATTTTGACCAAAAAAGAAAAGGGTAAACATGTTGAAGAACAGGTGCATCCAATCGGCATGTAAAAAACCCGAACTGATAAATCGATAATATTCCTTGTTTTTTTTGGTGTAATATGGCCAACCAATGGTTTTGGATAATAAGTTTGGATTGTTGAATCCAACAATCGAAAAAAGTACATTGGCTGCAATGAGTATAAAAGTAATTGGACTGTCGGTAAAGTTCATTCGATTCGTTTCAATCAAAACTAAGTAAAAAACAATCACACCTGTTACAATTGTTGGGTTGATAGTTGAATAAAATTTTCTGGTATGTTTTTAGATACCGGATAAGCCTACATCAATCCATCATTGAAATGTATTCTCTTTAATTAGGAGTGGTGGTATTTTTCGTTTCTCAGGATGGTGCAGGCTCGGTATACTTGTTCCGCCAGTATCAGTCGTACCAATTGGTGTGGAAAAACAAGGGGCGATAAACTCCAGCTGTATTGTGCTCTTTTCATCACTTCATCGCTCACACCGTAAGCGCCTCCAATTAAAAACACCAACGATTTTACGCTTTCATTGGCCCGTTGTTGAAGCATTGTTGCCAGTCCTTCGCTGTTGATCAGTTTGCCTCGTTCATCGAGCAACACCAAGTAATCTTCTTTTTTTAGGATTGATAAAATGCTTTCTCCTTCCTTTTGTTTCAACTCTATTTCGCTCAATGCCGCAGCATTTTTGGGCATGGGCACAATTTGCCATTGCACAGGAAAATAGTTGCTGAGTCGTTTTGTAAACAACTCAATACCTTCTTTTACATGCGACTCATGTGCTTTGCCTACTGTTAAAAAATGAATTTTCATATTGATGTTCTTCGGTGGTGAAGGTAATTAAAAAGGAGACGGTGTATTAAATTAGCTGGCTGATACGGTTGTTACTTTTTTTCAAGAAAAAGTAAATAAGCCCGCGGCAGGCGTGTCTTAACTTCCGAAGCAAAATAAATTTTCCTTCGGAAAAAAAATATGCCACAAAGTCTCAAAGACACAAAGGGTTTATTCCTTCGGAATAAATATAGGACGTAGTCTACTGCTTTTCCAAAACGGCTTTAAATATAGTGAGATGTTTCGTCATCAACGCACTACAGAGACCAATCTGGGCCTCAGAAAAAATTGCGTTAAGAAAATATTGAAGAGTGATGTAAAAATGAAAACATTGTTACTGATGTTTGGATATATTGTTAGTTGGTAAGTCGTACATAGCTTGGCTTTGCATTGCTGTTGGAACTTTTTCATTTTACACACGATGAAATATTTTTAGCTTTTTTTTCTGCAGCCCTTGAATTTTGTTACTTTTTTTCAAGAAAAAGTAAATAAGCCCGCGGCAGGCGTGTCTTAACTTCCGAAGCAAAATAAATTTTCCTTCGGAAAAAAAATTGCCACAAAGTCTCAAAGACACAAAG
>JBIIPY010000101.1:0-9492 GCA_044342365.1 Ferruginibacter sp.
TTTACAGCTTCTGAAATTGCCCAGAAAATGAGCGTCAGCGCTAGAACTGTAGAAGCCATTAAAGACAGGCTGATGGAAAGATTTGGCGTAAAAAATTCTGTTGGCTTGGTCTTTTACGCCATGAAGAATCAGTTGATAGACTAAACCATCTCCCTGTTATAACCTGCTTACATATTAGAATAACCCGAAGAGTTGTGAATCTATTTTAGTTATTATCTGACCAAGGTCTTCCTCATTTTCAGCAAACTTATTAATATCAGAATCAATAATTAAAAGGGGCCCTTCTTTGTAATTGTCTATCCAGCTATTGTAGTAATCATTCAGTTTTTTCAAGTAATCGAGCCGGATATTTTCTTCGTATTCTCTTCCCCTTTTTTGTATTTGAGCCACCAAGGTAGGAACAGATGCTCTCAAATAGATGAGCAGGTCTGGCGGTTGCACCATCGTTTTTAAGGTTTCGAAGAACTTGTAATAGTTTTCGAAATCTCGTTTACTCATCAAACCCATATCGTGAAGGTTTGGCGCAAAAATATTGGCATCTTCGTAAATGGTTCTATCCTGAATCACAGTTTCTGAGCCACGGTGTATATCCAACAACTGGTTCAACCTGCTGTTTAAAAAATATATTTGAAGGTTAAAGCTCCATCGCGGCATATCTTCATAAAAATCGTTGAGGTAGGGGTTATGATCTACATCTTCAAACTGGGGAATCCAACGATAATGTTTGCTGAGCATTTCTGTTAACGTTGTTTTTCCTGCGCCTATATTGCCCGCTATGGCAATGTGTTTTGGTTTTTTTTGTTTAGCCATAATGCCCCTTGTTTTGCCTTGCAAAACGTTGTTTGTTGGTAAATAATGTAGTATGCTTGTAAGGAGGAATGAATGTAAGAAATCTCTTTAAAAGATCGCAATTAAATATCCATTTCACCCAAATCAATAATATTTCAGCCCTATGGCTTCCCGCACAATTTCAATGGTGGCTGTAGCACTTTTCCTGGCTTTTACTGCACCCTGCTCTAATACTGTTTTTAAATAAGGTTGATCGTTCATGATCGCAGTGGTTTTTTCGCGAATAGGGGCTATAAAATTCACCATATCTTCTGCTAATTGTTTTTTCATATCTCCATAGCGAATGCTGCAATTGTTATAATCTGCCTCAAATTTTGTCAACACCGTTTCATCGCTCACCAGCTTCATTAATAAAAATATATTTTCAATATAATCTGGCTTGATGCTATTGGCAGCTGTGGGCCCACCGTCTGTTTTGGCCTTCATTACTTTTTTACGAATCATCTCGTCATCGTCTACCAAGTACAAAGTGGCCATTTGGTTTTCACTTTTGCTCATTTTTCCGCTACCGTCTAAACTTGGTACTTTTACCAGTTCAGCCCCGTTGTTAAAGGCGTGTGGTTCCGGAAAAACATTCCCATAACGGTGGTTAAAACGATTGGCAAATGTTCTGGCCATTTCAAGATGCTGCTCCTGGTCTTTTCCAACAGGTACCAGCGAAGCCCTGTGTAAAATGATATCAGCCGTTTGAAGCACAGGATAGGTCAATAATCCTGCATTTACATTTTCTGGATGTTGACGGGCTTTTTCTTTGAACGTGACCGTTTTTTCCAACTCACCCATGTAGGCCATCATGTTGAGGTAAAGGTACAGTTCAGCAGTTTCATGTACCATACTTTGGCAATAAAACGCTGCCTTATCAGGGTTCAATCCGCATGCCAAGTGTTCTGCCACCACCCTTATTACACTGTTGCGAAGTGCAGAAGTATCAGGGTGTGTGGTAAGGGAATGCCAGTCGGCAATCATGAAATAACATTCATATTCCTCCTGCATTTTTACAAAATTTTGAACAGCACCAAAATAATTCCCCAAGTGTAAATAACCTGTGGGCCTAATACCGCTCATAACTATTTTCTTATTCATATTGTTGTTGCGATGGTTGGTAATACCGATTGGAAAAACAATATAGTCCAATATCGGCTATCGCCTCATTGTACTATTTGTTTGATACCATCGGCATTTACCACGGTAAGATTTATAAAATATTGGCATATTATATAAATCACATTGGTATAAAACGCTTCAGCATGTAGTTTTGCCAGACCGCGAAGATAACAAAACAACCTATGTGTAAGGGAGGAAATAGTACTCAAATTAGAAACCACCTGTATAAAACTTACTCGGCTCTGCTGCTATTCCTTTATTTTTGTTTTATGGAGGTGAACGACGCACTTGTACAAAAATTAGCCAATCTTGCTAAACTTCGGTTTACCGAAAATGAAGCAAAAGCCATTCAGGTTGATCTTGAACGAATGATCCAATTTGTTCAAAAAATGGAAGAAGTAAATACCGATGCCGTTGAACCGCTGTTGCACATGAGTGCCTCCGTAAACATTGGCAGGAAAGATGCCATTGCCGGTACTTGTCAGCACGATGAGGCACTAATGAACGCGGGCAAGCACGATCTACAATTTTTTTTGGTTCCTAAAGTGATAATAAAATAAGCTTATGTCAACATCCATCTTGCACCTCGAACAAATCAGAAAGAGTTATTATCTCGGCAAACAGGAATTGCCGGTGTTAAAAGGGATTTCGTTAGACATTAACAGGAATGAATACGTAGCCTTGATGGGGCCCAGTGGTAGTGGTAAATCTACACTCATGAATATTTTAGGCTGCCTCGATTCACCCACTGGAGGCCGTTATATTTTAAATGGAAAAGACGTTAGCAGAATGGTAGACGATGAGTTAGCGGCTGTGCGCAACAAAGACATTGGGTTCGTTTTTCAACAATTTAACCTGCTTCCAAGACTCACCGCGGCAGAAAATGTGGCACTTCCGCTCATTTACAGTGGTATCAATAAAAAAGATAGGGTAGAGCGGGCAGCAGCCGTTTTAGAAAAAGTGAAACTAACAGATAGAATGCACCATAAGCCCAACGAACTCAGCGGTGGCCAATGCCAAAGGGTAGCCATTGCCAGGGCACTCATCAACAACCCTGCAATTATTTTGGCAGATGAACCCACTGGAAACCTCGATTCTAAAACCTCCCATGAGATCATGGATATTTTAGGTAAAATTCATGCAGACGGCAATACGATTGTGTTGGTAACGCACGAAGAAGACATCTCCCTGTTTGCACATCGGGTAGTACGTTTAAGAGATGGTTTGGTAGAATCTGACAAAATAAACACACACCCCTCTGTAATAGCAGTAGCCATTTAAATTACACAACCTTTCTAGAAAACATTTGTTCCTATCTGGAGGCGACGGATTTTCTACAGAAATTTACAGAAACAATGGCATTTAAGATATACACAAAAACCGGAGACAAGGGCACTACCAGCCTCATTGGTGGCACAAAGGTACCCAAGAGCCACTTGCGTATAGAGAGTTATGGAACCATTGATGAGCTCAATTCCTATATCGGATTAAGTGCCGATCACATCACTGATATTGTTACAAAAACTACCCTCAAAGAAATACAGGACCGGCTTTTTACCATTGGCTCATCGCTTGCTTGCGATCCGGAAAAAGAGCCGCTGATGAAGATCCCCGATCTAAAATCTACTGATATTGGTTTCCTGGAAACCGAAATAGACCGTATGGAAGCCGTTTTGCCGCCCATGAAATCGTTTATACTTCCTGGAGGGCATGTAACAGTGTCTACCTTACATGTTACCCGCTGCATTTGCAGACGTGCCGAGCGCATTTGCGTAAACATGCAGGAAGAACAATTGTTTGTAGACCCCCTTGTGATACAGTACCTCAACAGGCTCAGTGATTATTTATTTGTATTGAGCCGCTACATTGGCCAACTTTTAGGGGCGGCGGAGTTACCGTGGAAACCAAGGATTTCTTAATGAAATATTGTTTTGTTTACACTTTGTTTGTGTAAACTGATTTTAGGACAAGAAAAGTCACTGGTTGGAGGGTTTGGCTATAAATTAAATTCTAAAAATTCTTGAATTAGAGGCCAATTTATTTCTAATCCAACCCCAACTCTAAAACTACCAACAAAATCAAACTTTCTTAGAATTGCAAATTCACCTTGAAATGGTTGTCGTGAAGTACCACCCCTTAAAGTGGCAGTATTCATTACATTTAGAGTATTAGCAAGTTCATAACGTACAAATGCCAAATAGGAAAGTTTATCAAAAACTAAACGACCTCTAGCATTAGTAGAGGTAAAAGCCAAAGGATCTGACTTGAATTTTTTCTCAGAAACTTTATAAACATAGTGTAAAAAAGCAGCCAAGCTACCTTCTTTCAAAATAGATGCTCCCATTATTAGATTTGCTTTCCCATTAAAGCAATCATTGCTTCTTTCACAAGCATCAACATATTTGTAACCAACTTCACTAGGTTTACCATCTGCATCAATTAAACCCAAATGTTCAAGACCAGAATCTATATCTTCTCTATAACTATGTGCTCTAGCATGGATATTGATAGCAAACATTTCCCAAGCTTCATTCTCTGAAATGATACCATTATTTAGGTCATTTACTAATTTTCTTTTTATCGAATCTGCTTTACTACTAAAGAATTTTTGGAAACTACCATCGGCAAGTTGCAATTCAGTATTTGCAGCACTTAGTACATAAGTTGGGCCATTCATAGTCCAAATGTTTGCAACATTTGTAGTAAGTACATTTTCAAACCAAAAGCATCTCCAGACTACATCATGAAAAGATGCTCCCTTAGCATTTGCTAAATAATGATAAGGGTTTGCAGCTGGAAAAATTCGTGAAACTGCATTAATTAAATCATTTGGTAATATTGGAATAGGCTCGAAAGGTAAATTTGAATTTTTTTGTTTTGCAATTTGTAAATATTTCATAAACGCAAAGGATTCAGTGCTTCCTTCTCTCAAATGTGCCCATTGTGTCTGTGATTTTTGAGATAAAAGAAAGTTGCCACTTGTAATTCTTTGAGTATTCGTTAAACCAAAGAGCCTATGGCATGTAATTTTATTTAAAAATGGCGAAGGATTTGATGTGTCAGGAACATCATATGTAAAAACGCCAATTGGAAGATCTGTATTTGTATTATTTATTACATCAGTAATATACAAACCGGGTGTATTAAATGAATCATAAAAGTTTGGAATTATAATAGCTGCACCTGAATACCCTTTATGGATATATGCTTGTGATTGGCCAATTGCAGTTAAGACACCGTGAAGGCCTTCATTAGTTCTTTTAAGTTCTACACCAATTTCATATTTATCTGCTTGATTTTCCGCACTAATTTTTCCATCAGGGATGGGCCAAATTCTCCCACTTTCTCTATTTGCAAAAACAGAAAATGTATTTGTAACACCACCATTAAGTAATAAATTAGGATTGCTTCTTATCATCCTTGACACTTCTGAAGTAGCCCAAGCTGCATATAAATCGTGACTCATATTTCTTCTAAAATTGATTTATCAATATTAAATCCTAATAAAGGTTTTTCCAAAAGGGTATTCCACGCTGATGCTGGTACTTTATTAGGAAACCAGTTGTTTTTTTCCGCCTTTTTAATGTTGTTAGCTAAAATTTCTGCCAACATTGGCGGAAAAGCATTGCCTACTTGAATGCACTGTTCTTGTCTATTTCCCTGAAATATAATTTCATCAGGGAATGTTTGTATCCTAGCTGCTTCACGAACTGTAAGAGTTCTATTTAAAAATGGATGGACTGGAAATGCATTATGTCCTGGAACCATTGTTGTAGATGGTTTATCCCTATGTAATCTTTTAAATACATGGCTATAATTCTTGACTTCATCTGTTCTATATCCACTTTTCAAATGGTCGGGTAAAACCGATATGTCTAGCTTTTTACCTTCTTCTATATATTTATATCTTTCTACCAATAATGGCTTGTGATTCATTGGAACATGGTTAGGAATTTTTAGACAAGAAGTTTCAACCGCTAAATCGGAAATTACTTCGCCAACCGTTCTAAATGGCTTTTGCCAATCTTTAGGCTTTTCAAAATATTTCTTTTTTGGCCAAGGTATAATATGGCCAGTTCTATTTCCAATAATAATTAATCTTTTTCTTAACTGAGGAATGCCATATTCCGCTGTATTTATAACTTGATATTCTGTATTTGAATAGCCCAAATTTTGAAATTCTTTTACTAATTCCTTTAAAAATAAACCATCATCCAAATTTGCTAAACCAGCAACATTTTCCATTAGAAACCATCTTGGATTAATTTCCCTTACAGTTTCTAAAAAAGCATAAACTAGTTTATTCCTTGGGTCAATATGTGGGTCATACCCTTTGGTATTTATAAATCTTCTTTTGCCAAAAATTGAAAAACCTTGACACGGTGGGCCACCAACTACTAATGCTATTTCTTCATTTTTGTATTGGTCAATAATACCGGATCGAAATTCTTTACTTCCTAAATCTCCTTCTAAGTATGGTAATGTAGGCATATTCACTTTATGTGTTAAGCTCACATTTTTATTTATATCCACACTTAAAAGAGGTTTCCAACCACTTTTTGTGAAGCCTATTGTAAAGCCACCAGCGCCACTAAATAAATCTATGAATCCTTCTTTATTACTTAATTTAGATGCACTGCTAAGAGGCATTACATTTTCAAGATTAGTTATAGAATTAGTTTTAGATGATTTACTATTAAAAGATTTATTTTTTAAAGAATCATTATCTAACAAATACTTTAATATTGCTTTACCTAATATTTCTGCCATTAACGGTGCTACTGCGTTACCAACTAAGATACATTGCCTTCGCCTATCTCCATCAAAAATATGGTTGTCAGGAAATGTTTGAATCCGTGCTGCTTCTCTTGGTGTTAAACTCCTATTTAATGTTGGATGAATTGGAAAAGCATTATTACCAGGTACCATAGTTAATGCTGCTTCCTTTCTATGCAATCTTTTATATGTATTCCCAAAATTGGTTCTTTGTAGCTCTTTAGGCAGTTCTTCAAATGGGGGTAATTTTCCACCTTCCTTAATTAATTTATATCGATTTATGACTGTTTCCGAATGTGATAATGGGATATGATTTGGTATGTCTTTTTCAGTTAGTTTTACTAAATCCATAATTGCATCACCTACATTATTATATGGTTTTTTACTTTTAGAATTTGGACCGTATGAGGGTGCTGGAAATTGAAATGCATCATTTATTTTAGACCCAAAAAAGAATACTCTATGTCTATGTTGGGGAACACCGTAATCTGCGGCATTTAAAATTTTGTATGTTACATGATAGCCTATATCCTGAAATTTTTTTATTATATTATCTTTAAATTGTCCATCATACATAGTTGTGAGAGATTTCACATTTTCGAATAGAAAGCACTTAGGGTTCAATTCATCAACAACTCTTACAAAATGATCAAATAAAATATTCCTAGGGTCGCTAGATAGCTTCGCACCCAATGTTGAAAAGCCTTGACATGGTGGGCCACCAAATATAATATCAGGCTTGATTCCTCCAGCAAGTTTCAATAAATCCTTACCAGCTACTTGTTTGATGTCCTTTAATAAAAACGGTGAGTTTGGCCAATTAAGTTTATGTGTAGTTTCTGCTTTTGGTTCTATATCATTAGCTACTAAAACTTTAAAGCCTGCTTTCTCCATACCTATATGAAAGCCACCACCACCGCTAAAAAGACTATATGCGTTAAATACTTTAAGGTTCTTATTGTTCATCTTTCTACTTTGCTTTCTTTAAATTTTTAGTTACTGATTTTAATTCTTCGTCAGTTGTTGGTTCGTCTTTGACCAATTGCATGAGCTGGTCGGCAAGCCAAAGCGTTTCTAATTCTGTTTTATCTGCTTTTAGGATTTTTGCCAAAATAGGTAGCTGCTCTTTCTTTAAATGTCGAAGCCCTTTTTCTATTTTACTTAGTCGAGCTGTGTCCATTTCAAGCATTAAGACTACCTGTTTGGTATAGTAATTTCGTAAATCTCTAAGGGTTTTTATCTTATCACAAAACTGAGATTCAATACTTTATTTATTGGCTGGTCAAATATAAGAATAATAAGTTGCAGTCTTGATTGTGGTTGGGCTAATATTTTGTTCAAATCGGACCTAAACAAATGCTAAAAGTGTGTTGCCTGCTGCTGCTGTCAATTGTTTTTTGGAAGCCATAAAAAAATGTATTTGAAATAAATGGGTTAACCGCTTTCTTTTGAGATAAAAGTAAAGCAAGTTTTTTATTCAAATCATTCTTTTGTTTGGGTTTTAGCGGCTAAAATATTTTTGACTTTTTCTGTCATGTTATTTTCTGAAGAAAAATTATAGCTACATCATACCCGTGCAATCTGCGGGAATAGTTTATTCTACCTGCTTTCTCTCGATATTGGTTTCAAACAAATTGTGAATGATTAGTACCAATAGCCCAAATACAATGGCGGTAACAATAAGAATGGTATTGAGCAAGCCTGTTACCGAAAAAGATAAACGAATGAGGATGGTAGAAATAATAAATCCAGAATTTCGGATGACTTTGTGAAATTCATCGGTATAAAAAAAGGAGACCAACAATAAAATTACATCGGCAATAATGAGGATGGTGAAGAACTGTTCAAAAAAGATATTGTTGATGTTTTCAAATTTTACTTGCGTTGTATCGCTGGGGATTGCAATGCCGATGCTCCAATTGATAAACGAGTACAGTGCTACAAATATTAATACCGGCACCAGACAACCTGCCAGCAATTTTTTGATGCGAATAAAACGATTCACCTCTTCAGAAAGATGAACTGCTTTGGCTTCATTTTTATAACTGATTTTGGCTTTTTTATTGAAAACATAAATCAAAAAAAACAGCAGTACGGCCGCCACAAGGTCGTACGTAAATTGCAGGTCGTAGTTTATGGTAAACCAATCATCGGTAAGTGATAGGTTTGATAAATCTTTGAACAAACGTCGGATGATAATGAGCGTAATAATTTCGTATTGTTTGCTGATATACGTGCTAATAGATTGTGGAAGATAAAACAGTAATAAGTAAACCTCATATACCAGGATAAATGAAAAGGGGGTGTAAATGGCTGCAATGGGGTTGTTGAGTAAGCCACCAGCAGCAGGTAAGTGTAGCCATCCGATGTCTGATAAAAAGATCAGCAACAAGTGTATGATGAAACTAGCGATGGCAATCACAAGGATAACACGTTCGCTTTTTTGTTTTGTCTTTTCCGACAAAAGTTGATCGTATATTTTATTCCATGATTCGGGGATGGCCATTTTTATTTTTAAATTAAGTTAAATTTTTAACAACTACTCAGCATTTTTGTTTGTTTTGGGTAAGGATAGTTGGAAATTCGTTCATTAACCAGCATTTTGTTCGATTTTAAAGTTGCAAATTGTCCTACTCGCGCATTCTATGTCAATAACCAAATAAAAAATATCTTTTATGCTGCAAATTTTTGAGTATTAACAAATGGTGTTTTCCTATCGACCACAGCAAAAACCCTACTTAAGATTTTACACCTAATTGCATT
>JBIIPY010000059.1:0-17913 GCA_044342365.1 Ferruginibacter sp.
ATTTTTCTTAAATTTGGTTCATGAAAACATTGACGTTTGAAATACCTGATCATCTCGATGAACATGTAGCTAAAACTTTTTTTGCAGCTAAGCTTTATGAAAAAGGTGCATTGTCTTTAGGCCAAGCTGCTGAACTCGCAGGCTACTCTAAGCGGACATTCATGGAACTTTTAGGAAACTATGAGGTATCGGTTTTTGAATATTCTGAAATGGAACTAGAAAAAGATATCAAGAATGCACAGAACTATCATCTCTGACACTAGTTGCCTTATCCTATTAGACAAAATTGGTGAACTTTCTATCCTAAATAAATTATTCGGAAACATAACAACAACCTCAGAAGTAGCCGAAGAATTTGGCCAACCGCTTCCTCCTTGGTTTGAAATTAAAGAACCTAGTGATAAGAATTATCAAGCAATAATAGAAGCTTCAGTTGACAAAGGTGAAGCAAGCGCTATAGCTTTGGCTATTGAGTTAGACGATTGCCTTCTTATCATAGATGATTTGAAAGGTAGAAAATTTGCAAATCAACTGGGCTTAACAATAATAGGCACTATAGGAGTTATTGTAGACGCTAAACTTGCTGGTATAATTCCTTCTGTAAAACCTATTCTATCTAAAATAAAATCAACGAATTTCAGAATTACTGAACAGTTAGAACTACTTATTTTAAAGCGATCAGGAGAATAAACCATCGCCTAACACCGAATAAAATTAATGAATTGTAAACATAGGATTGGGTTTTATACTATTGGGGCTTGACCATCAATCTTCAGCTAAAAGCAAAGCCAGTCTTCAGTTTCGGCATGACCAGCATCTTTGAACTTTAGTATAAACAATGAACTTTTAATTTATAAATTTAGCTTCGGTTGTGGGCGGACTGAAGTTAATATCCCAACATCATAAAGCCTTATCCGCAAGATGCTATTAAAAATTTGCTCCTGTACCAATGCCAACTTTTGGGTTTCAGATGTGATAACTGCATGGTGCAAACACCTTCAACTACTTCGATGTATTCTTTAAAATCGTCGTGTAGTTCTTTCTTCTGTGGAAAATCCTAAACAGAAGATTTCTACGATCCTCGATTATATAAATGCCTTTTCATTTACGAATGAAAAATTACTTTTTCTTTACCAGCACAAAAAAGCTGCTCCGTTTTGGGAGCAGCTTTGTAGGAAAAGATATTGTTTTACTTATTGTTTTACAAAACGGAGCGATTTGCGTTCGCCTTCGTCGGTAACACCCGTTACCTGGTAAGTACCGGCGGCAAGGTTGCTCAGGTTCAGTGGAACCTGGTTGCTACCTGCAAACAATACTACTCTTTGTTTGCTCAATTGTTTGCCTGCCAAATCTGTTATGATGATTTCCATCGTAGATTTTTCTGCACTACTGATGCTCAGCATTGCTTTTGTGGATACCGGATTCGGCATTATGCTCACTATTTCAAAGCCTTTGTCTTTGTTTAGTAATGCTACAATCGTACTGTAATTAATTTTACCGTCGATATCGATGGTTTTCAAACGATAATAGTTAACCCCTACCAAAGGTGCTGCATCAGTAAAGCTGAATGGCTGCAAGCAACGGGTTGAAGTGGCAGACTGACTATTGATGGTTTTAAAATTACGACCATCAGCACTGCGCTCTAATAGTAAAGTTACCGTAGGTGAGTTTAAGCAAGTCACTTTCCAATCTAACAGATGACCGTTGCTTTGTTTGATTCCCTTAAAGTATTCGATACTGATAGGTAAAGCTGCACCCGTTACAGAAATATCAAATGTACCGGTTGAGCTGGTGAAACCGTAAACCCTTACATAGTAAGTTTGTCCAGATACAAGACCCGTTAAAGAAGCAATTTCTGAGACACCACTTCCGCCCAAATCTGCACAGCCAATATTGGTAAAGGAACCACAAGTACCGCTATAAACCTGAATAACAGGATTAAATCCTACAACATTGGTAACATTTACAGTAGCAGTCCCGTTAGAGCTTGCAGTAAACTGGAACCAAACATCATTGGCAGTACTTGCGGTAAATCCACCGCAACTTTCTGGTGCAATGGTTTGAGTACTCGCAACTGTTGTAGAAGAAATTGACACCGTATTGATAGTGGTAGCTGCAGCACATTCATTATTTGCAGCAGGAAGTGCTCCTACAAATTCATCTGCTCCCATATCTGGCGCAGTGCCATTTGGCCTTGTTTCACAATCAATATCATTAGTTACCGAAACAACTGCTCCGGTACTTTCAAAATTGTTAAAGTTAATTGCATCAGGTGTTACAAGATGAAGATCAGTAGCTGATACAAATGTTGGATCTTCATTTTTAGAATTGGCATCTTTAGAAGTTGTAGTCTGCCAAGCTGCTAATGTTAATTGATTTACTGGAGCTGAAATACTTGAAGTAGCACCTAATGAATAAAGTGCGCCACTTGATGTAAATAATCCATTGTTATCGGTACTTATATTGGTAAATACAGTGTACCCAAAACCAATGGCATAGTTTAATCCTGTACCATTGTTTTGTTTATTAACAAGGATATTATTTTTTATATCTACAGTTGGTGTTGTACCACCAGCTATAGCCAAAGCGTAGCTTTTATCATTTCCACCGGTTTGTGTACCACTCATGGAAACCGTATTATGGTACACTTTGGTTGTAGAACCATCTGCTGGCAAAACGAATATACCTACACTAAAATCACCATCGGTTCCGTTAGCTGAAACGCCACTAACCATATTATTAGAAATTTCACTGGTTCCGGTTGAGCCAGGAGCCAATAAAATACCAAGGGCAGAATAAGTATTTGTATGCCTTACTGAGCCGATGATATTTTTAGAAATTACAGCATTGGTACACTCAACCCCAGCAGTTGATGTTGTAGTAATATTTAAAGTACCTAGATTTATACCAAAAGCATCAACGGTGGTCGTTAAAGCCATTCCAGAAACATTGTTTCCAGTAACTGAAATATTGTTTTCTGAAAAAGCTGCAATACCTCCTCGGCTCACATTATCAGGAGATGCGCTGTTTATGAGGTTTTGGTTAATCACCGTACCATTGTTTTTTGAAGCTGCATTAATACCCGCTGAATAAATACCAATTTGTAACTTACTTATGTTGTTGTTTACAATACTATTATTATTACTCACAGCAGTTGTAGCTGCAGTACCTATTGTCGCTCCTCCAGAACCAATTCCCAAACCGGTTGCTGCAGGTCCACTACCTGTAATATTACAATTCTTAATGGTATTGTTATTGGCACCATCTGTACCATTTGCTGTAATCCAGATAACAGCACTCGCAAAAGATGCATTTGAGTTAATGATACTCAAATCGCGGCTGGCAGCACTTGCAGGACAAACGGTATTAGCGGTATTTGAAATAGAACCATCTATGGTTACATAATCTGTTCCTAAAAATACAATAGTAGCTGTGGTTGTATTACCGGTAATAGTTGTACCAGCTAAAGTTGGTTTGATGGTTAGGGTATTGGTTGCACTCGCACCAACATTTACCCTGATGGTATCAGAAGTAGTAGTATAAGCAGCATCAATTAAACTAAATACCACTGGGCCACCAAGACAACTATTATTGTAAGCAGCGATTGCAGCTGTTAAGGTTGGATAAGTTCCTGTCGCTCCCACAGTGTAAGTACCTGCTGCAAGTGTATTTAGTATAGTATAAGTATTTGGTGTTGTAGGCGAATTGGTTACTGTATTTACATCAGTAGCCACTAATCCTGTAGCAGGGTTAGATGTGATATTTGGTACTACCACCACATCCTGTGCAATCACATAGTAAGAGATCACATCACCCAAAGTAACACCACCCAAATCAGCAGCAACAATCGTAAATGTCCAGGTGCCATTTGTAGCAGAACCCGAGCTTAAAACACCTTGCGAAGAGAAATATGCACCCGCATTCTTTTTATAGTATATTCTTGGTTGTAATGCGCCACTGGTTGGAACGCCGGTTATATCTGTAATGGTTGCAGTTAAAATCCTGTCAGCGGTTGCACAGGTAGCAGCTAAAGAAGTATAGGTAATTACAGGTGCTGCTCCATCTACAGGAACATCATAAGAACCGATGGTTGGCGGGTTGGTTCTGGTTACGCCATTGTAATCAATGGTTATACCTGTACTATTATCACCGACCGCAGAAAGGGGTGAACCAATTTGCGGTACCAGGTTTGTATTTGTGTTGAAAATTGGATCAGCAACAAGGGAGTTTAAATTCTGTCCAAAACCGGCTTGTATATCTGCCAGTGTTGTTCTGTCAGAAGCTATGAAACCGGCAAAACGGTTGGAAGTACCCGGAGCATAAAAATCATTGTAATTAATTGTGCTAAAGGCTGTATTTGCAGCTAAACAATAAATACTGTAAGTTTTACCGGCAGCATTACCTGCAGCGGCAGTCATGGCAAATACATTGTTTCTAAGATCTATTACTGTTACTGCACTGGCAACATACATACATCCATGCAGATCAGTACTGGATGTTGCTGTTCTGTTATCACTTATATTAACCGAATTAAAATAGATATTATAAGCCGTACCCGACTCCAGCATAATTCCCCAACTGTTATTTGCAGCTGTACCAGATCCCTGACCTTTTAATCCATATATAACATTGTTATTTATATTGATAGTACCCACTCCTGCACCTGGATTAAATGTCATCCCTTTTCCGGCACTAAAGCTTGTTGCTGTATAATTTATATTGTAAATGAGGTTACGACTTACGGTTGAACTTACAAAACCTGTGCTAAACTCCATCCCCCTCAAATTAGCAGTAGCCGCTACAATATTAAAAACAGTATTCTGGCTTACCGTAGCAGCGGTAGCTTGTGAAACCAGTAAACCTCTGAACGTAATATAATCTGCAGCAGTTGCAGAACCAATGGTATTATTGGTAATGGTTAAATTATTATTAACCCCGGTAGAGGCCGCCTGTGCATAAATACCATAATAAGCTTTACTGATGGTATTGTTATCAATAGTAAGGTTATCATTATCGTTACCAGTAGCTGATGTAGTAATAGAAGTACCACCTACATGTATTCCAAAAGAGCTGGTAACTGTATTGCTTCCTGCTTTGATATTACAATTCTTAATGGTATTATTTGTAGCGCCTAAGCCTGTGCCAAGACTTGATACCCATATAGCTGCTGTATTTGTAGATGTAGCGGTATTTTCAATTGTAAGGTTTTTTGTGCTGCCACCACTGTTGCTACCATCAATGATTACATAATCAGCGCCGTTAAGTTTTATTAAAGCAGTAGCGCTGGTGCCGGTTAAAACACTGGTAGTGGCCGCATCTGGCTTAATAGTAACAGTAAACGGTCCACCACTGCAGCCTGTATAAACTATCTGATTTAATGCAGTTTCCCCAGTTTCCGCAACACTTGCATCGATGATATTAGCCGTAAGATTACCTGACAAACCGCTTGTGTTGATGGCACTAAACAATCCACCTGCACCAGTGATGCTGGTATATGTACCTGCAGCACCAATGGTAACCGTACCTGATAAACCCGGGGTAATAAGCGTGTAGCTGTTTATGGTACCGGTTAAAGGGAAATTACCTGAAACCAGGTCCACACTTGTAGCTGCACTATTAAATATACCGCTGTTGATACCAACATTGGGCGTAGCTGCTAAATCCTGGGCTACCACAAAATACTGAATAATATCACCTGTTGTTGGAGCTCCTCCAAACATGATGGAATAGTTCAAAGTAAAAGTAAATGGAGAAGCGGTATTAGTGGCTTCCACATACTTCCAGCCGTTATCTGCGCTGGTATTACCCGCAAAAGTATTGTTACTGGTAGTGCGCCTGTAATACAAGCGGGGCTTGGTGCCTGCTGTTGTATTAACAAGGCTTGCATCGGTAATGGTAACCGAAAGTGAAGGAGCTGTCAAGCAGGCAGTATTTGATAAATTGGTGTAACTAATAGATGGTGCTGTAAAATCAGCAGCAACACCATCCAGTTCCCACGCACCCATATCAGGTGTTGCAGAAGATCCTGGGCAACCTCCTCCGGGGCAACGGGTTGTTCCCGCAAAGTCAGTTGATACACCAGTGCCTAACAACCCTCCTCGTTCTATTTGGGTTGCAATAGTTGTATTGTATTTAAGAAATGTAGTAACAGGATTAGAGCCTGTGGTAGATACCCAGTTAGGAATCTCTGAAACAGAAGCAGCTTCTCTTCCTGAAACTGGCAAAGTTGTGTTGATATATGTTTTGTAAGCAGCAATAGTTTGCTGGCCATTGGTTGGTGCTGCAGTAGCGCCCTCACAATATATTACCTGATTGGCTGCTGCTACGCCGGCATAATAAAAGTTATTATTATTGGTTGCGGGGAAATTGGTTGAAGTAGGAGCAACTGAATACCTGATTGCAGCAGTAAAACCACCGGTTGGGCCAGGGGCTGAAGTATTTACAAAAATATTGTTTCGCAGATTATTTACTGGTGTAGAACTGCTGAAATAAATGGCACTTGTTCCAAAAGTTGAAGCACTTGTTGTAGTAGAGGCAATATTTACCGAATTGTGGTAGATATTATTGGTTGTACCGCCACTAATTAGCATTCCGCTTATTGCAATATTTCCTGTTGAATTTGGAGCTCTTAAATCGCCTATCAGATTATTAGTTACGGTATTGGTACCAGTTGCAGAAGTTGTAATACCTGTAATAACCACGTTGGTACTGTTAGAGGAAATATCAAAGATAGAATTACCGGTTACAGTTGCAGCCCCCGAGTGTGTAATACCGTTTATTGTACCCCCTGTGCCTCCTGTTGTACCTGTACTATTTATAGCGTAAATAATATTGCCGCTTATTTCAGCAGTAGCATTTGACCAAGTTATACCATTGGCGGAAAATCCACCGGCACCACCTGCAGATGTAGAGAAATTATAAATCTGATTGTTTTTACATTGAAAAGTTCCCGCTACAGTATTGTTTTGAATACCATTTAATGTACCCGTAGCAGGCGTTGAGAGATTACGGATAATGTTGTTATTTACATTCTGCAGCGTAGCACTTGCTAAATTATAAATACCTGTTATACTGCCAGTGGAAGCAGCAGTAGTGTAGCTTAAATTTTCAATTGTATTTCCTGTAACAGTGTACAATCCGGTAGGTGTGGAAGCTGTGATTGCTCTAAGTGTTCCCGAAGTAGCTGTCATCACAAAATTGGAAATAGTATTATTGGTAATATTCAATGGACCACCCGGAGAACCACCCACAATTACAGGCACTATACCCGTAGATGTATAGTTGGTAGCGGCTAATTGCTGAATGTTATTGCTATTGATATTTACAGTACCAGCAGATGCAGAATTACTGATTGCTGTAAATAAACCTGAAGTAGCTGTTGTGTAAGAAAAACGAATAGTATTAGAATTAATTGATATTGTGTTGCCCGCAGCTGTTGCGCCGGCAGCATTATCAATTGCAGTCAATGCTGATGTAGTAGCACCACTTCTTACTGTTACAGTATTATTGGTTATTGTCTCACTTGCACTGGTAGCCGTATTGGTATAAATACCTCTGAGCGTAGTGGCATGGTTAGCGCCTCCTCCGTTATTATTATCAATAGTATTATAAGAGATGTTTAAACCATATTGGGCCAAAGTACGAATAGCTGCCGCAGGATTAGTAGCCGCAGCACCGCCACCGTAATTCAATATCTGATTGCCTGTTCCGGCTGAAACGCCTCCAACATCATTATTCTGATCGGCTAAAGTAAAAGGAGTAGTCGCAGCAAATCCGATGATTGCAATACCATAATTGCCGCCGTTAATGGTATTGGTATAAAATTTATTGTTTGAGTTTGTTCCACTGGCGGCACTAACGGTAAGCGGGGTTGTTGCAGCAATTAGAGTTGAGTTGTATAAAGCGATACCTACAGCACCCTCAACATGAGGAGCCGAACCTGCAGCGTTATTTATCCTTTGCATATTAATCGTACAATTCTGAATAGTGTTGTTGCTACAACCATCCGTTGCACTCAATTTGTAAAATGAAATTCCGGATTCCATGGTTGCCGGATTGGTAGCGTTTCCGTCAGTTAAAGTTAAACCGTCTATCGTAACCCAATCAGCTCCGTTTAATTTAAGGATTCCGTCAGGAGCAGCACTTGAAGGAGTGGCTGTACCAACACCCGCATTTATAGTAACAGTACCGCTTGCTTTTATGATGGTAACCGTATTGGTTGCACTCAACAATGGGCTAAGAGTTGCACTACCAATTACTAAACCAGTAGCAGGTGCTGTTTCTGAACTTCCAGCTGCACAAGTAAAAATTATGGTACCTGGCGTAGAATAGCTTGTTACCGCATTTAAATCAGTTAAAGCTAAAGCTAAGGACGGATAACTGGCAGCTAAAGCTGGACTCGTAACACCCGTACCAGAAACGGTAACAGGTATCTGTGCTTTTGCACTCATCGTTCCTAAAAAAAATAGGAATCCAAGCAACAGTTTGGCGTAAAAATTCTTCATAAAACAAGGCTTTTAAATAAATAAAAAAATATGTATCCGCAGTTTTGCGAAGACAAGATTAAAAAAATAAAAATTTTAATGAAGATGATTAAAATAGATTTTGCTATTGGTACCATCGATAAAAAAGTATCCAAAATGCTATAAAAAAATTAAATCTTCGTCATCGAAAAGTGTAAATTGGTTTAAAAAAAAACTAAATAAAACAGGGTCGATCTTATACTAAATCCATGATTTTCAATAAGGTATGAGGATGTTTAACAATAGGGATTGGTTAAAATAGGAAAAGTGGATAGTTGGATATTCATCCCGAAACGGGAAAATGAAAATAGGAAATTAAAATCAATTTTAAATAATTGTTATTTATTTTTTTTCTCCATAGGAAAAAAAGCTCCCTTTGTGGAAGCTTTTGTACAATTTATCGGAAATAAGTTTTACTTTTTTCTGAAGAACAACCTGATAGGAACCCCCGAAAAATCAAAATTTTCTCTCAGTTTGTTTTCCAAATAATTTTTATAGGGAGTTTTTACATCATCTGGGTAATTACAAAAAAAGGCAAAACTAGGGGTGTAAGTTGGCAATTGTGTAACGTATTTTATTTTGATGGCGTTGCCCCTCACCACGGGAGGATGATAAGCCTCAATGGCTTTTAACATGATTTCATTCAGTTTAGAAGTCATCACTTTGCGCAACTTGTTGTCGTACACCTTCAGTGCCGCTTCTATACTTTGAAATATTCGCTGCTTTTCTGTAACCGAAATAAAAATAATGGGTACATCGGTAAAGGGTGCCAATTTTTGCTTCAATTCTTTTTCATAATCACGGGCGGTATTGGTAGCTTTTTCTACTAAATCCCATTTGTTTACCAGCACCACTACTCCTTTGCCCTTTTTAACGGCCAAAGAGAAAATAGCCAAATCCTGTGCGGTAATGCCTTTGCCTGCGTCTAACAACATCAAACAAATATCTGCCTCATCCATGGCTTTGATGGCACGAATCACAGAATAAAACTCCAGGTCTTCGTGTACCTTCGATTTTCTGCGGATACCCGCGGTATCAATCAATATGAATTCCTTGTTGAATAAATTATAGTGTGTGTGAATAGTATCTCTGGTGGTTCCGGCAATATCACTCACAATGGTTCTTTCTTTCCCAATCAATGCATTTAGCAAAGATGACTTCCCTACATTGGGCTGACCTATAATAGCAAATTTGGGTATTTTTTCTCCATCTTCTTCCACGTTGTCATCCTCTTTCATCAAATCGGTGATGGCATCTAACAATTCGCCCGTTCCGCTTCCGCTTATAGATGAAATGAAAAAGATGTGTTCGAAACCCAGACTGTAAAACTCACTGGCTTCGAGCATCCTGTTGTGATTGTCTACTTTGTTTACCACCAAAAAAACTGGCTTTACACTTCTTCTCAACAAATCGGCCATGCTTTCATCTAGGTTTGTAATACCTGCTGCTGCATCAACCATAAAAATGATGGCATTGGCTTCTTCGATGGCAATGTGAACCTGCTTGCGAATTTCAATTTCAAACACATCATCGCCACCCGCCACAAAACCACCTGTATCAATTACATTAAACGACTTACCTATCCATTCTGCTACACCATACTGCCTATCTCTTGTAACACCACTCATATCATCTACGATGGCCTTCCGCTGTTCTAACATGCGGTTGAAGAATGTACTTTTACCCACGTTGGGCCTTCCTGTTATTGCTACTGTAAAACTCATGGTCGGTTGGCAGTGGGCAGTTGCCAGTTGGCATTGCACTCTGCTGTTTTTTTAAATTATTTATTATTATTACTTACTTCTAATTCAAGTTGGCAGTTGACAGTTGCCGGTTGGCAGTTTGCAATCTGCTAACCGCAAACTACTTTCAGCAAAACCTCTCAGGGTTGTTGATCATATAACCTAGCATTCTACCAACCTCTGCACTTTTATTTTCAAGATTTAAAAATGTTCCTTCATCAATATATTTGCAGTCAAAGGAAAATTTAATCCATATTTCTGTTTCCGTGTTTTCTGCATCAGCATCAGTAAGTTTACTGACAAAATGAGCAGGATATTTTGTTCTTCTATACGCCTCAGCAAAATTAGCACAAACAGAACGAGAGCTTCTTCTTATTTGATCTGTTAAACTATATTTTTCTTCTTTAGGAAATGATTTGCTGATCTCAAATATTTCCATTGCCAGTGCATATGATTTTTTTGAAAGCTTCTAAATCTTTATAACTTCCCATTTTAATTCAGTTCGCAGTTGGCAGTTGCCAGTTGGCAATTTGCACTCTGCTGATTATTATATTATTCTATTACTGTACCTTTAAAAGCTAAATATTCTTTTGCCCACTGCCCACTGCCCACTGCCCACTGCCCACTGCCCACTGCCCACTGCCCACTGCCCACTGCCCACTGCTTAATATCCATATTCTTTCAAAAACAAATCACTGTCTCTCCACTTCGGACGCACTTTTACATACAGCTCTAAAAACACTTTGCTTCCCAGAAATTCCTCGATGTCTTTGCGCGCAAGGGTTCCCAGCTTTTTAATCATGCTGCCCCCTTCTCCTAAAATAATTCCTTTTTGTGTATCACGTTGCACAATGATGTCGGCAGATATTTTAATGAGCGTTGTTTTTTCTTTGAACTCCTGTACCAATACTGTGGCGTGGTAAGGCAACTCCTCCTGATAGAGCAAAAATATTTTTTCCCGCACCAGTTCGCCTACAAAAAACTTGGTGGGTAAATCACTGATGTCGTCTCCTTCATAAAAAGGATGACCTTCTGGTAGATAAGAAAGAATGCGTTGCAACAAATCGTTGATACCCGATTTTTTGAGCGCCGAAATTTCTACAACCTCTTTGCAATAGGTTTGTGCTTCAAAAAAACTGCGCGCTGCTTTAAGGGTTTCCGGGTCTTTTACAGCATCCGTTTTATTAAGAATTACAATTACAGGTGCTTTTAGCCGAAGGCTTTTAAAAATTTCATGATGGGTATCTACAGGTTCCCTGGCATCTGCAATTAACAATGCTACATCAGCATCTTCCAAAGATCCTTTTACTGCTTGCATCATTTTTTCATGCAGCTTGTATTTTGGATCGATGATACCAGGGGTGTCAGAAAAAATAATTTGGTATTCATCATCAGTGAGGATGGCTTTGATGCGATGGCGGGTGGTTTGCACTTTGTGCGACACGATGGCCATTTTTTCGCCCATTAATGCATTCAGCAAAGTGCTTTTACCTGCATTGGGTTTGCCAAAAATATTTACGAAACCTACTTTCATTATTTGTGATCATTTTAAATAAATTGATTATCACAAACATGCTTAAGAATGGAGGAGATAATCAAATTCATCAGTAATAATATTTACTGAGAATAAAAATTCGTTTTAAATCAGAAAAGGCTCAGTAGAGCCTTTTCTGATTTTCGGTTGCGAAAACTGGAATTGAACCAATGTTCGTTTTTGTTGCGAAGACTGGGATCGAACCAGTGACCTTCGGGTTATGCTTACTACTACAGTTTTCACTGCTCACTATCCCGATAGCTATCGGGAGGGGATTTGTAGTCTGGACTGTACCTTCATCCGCTTTCATGGATGTCCCATTACCAGTCTCTACACCTGTAATGCCATTTGGCAAAACTCGGCTCGGTATTACCATCACTAAGAGGTTTCACCGAATTTAAGGGATAAACACATAATTGTTACCAACTATGCCGCCCAATGCAAAATTAACTCCCAGGCATTTCTATAGTCAACAGATTTAGGTTTCCGTTAACGCCTGCTGGCTTCTACTAAGTGAATTTCGGAGCCATAACTATTGAATACTTCAGCGGGGAAAACATAAAACAGGTCATCGGCGATATAAACTACTGCAAAATCGAAATCAGTATTGCTGTAGTAATCCCGGCGCATAATACGCCGGTTTGTTTTAGTTTTTCGTACATCAACAACATAATTTTTTGCTTTATTGTCAAACCATGCGGCTTTAACCTGTATGCGTACTAATTTGTTATTAATATCCAAAGCTAAATCGTAAGCCAACCTGTCGCCAACCGGTATTAAAACTCCCCACCCTTTTTTAAGGGCAAAAAGTAAAACAGCCTGTTCAGCAATGTCACCTTTTAACTTGGTATCCATAAATTTAAGAGCAATTGCAATTTTGAGCCCGACGAGCTACCGCTGCTCTACTTCGCGGTGCAAAAGTAACACTTTACAGCTTAGTAGCCAAATCATTTAAAAAGTTTTTTGAAATCATCAATCGGTTCGTTTGATATCACTTGCTCCGCTTTTCTTCAATTCGGTAACTGATACCGCTCCGCGGTAATATAAATTACTGGCTCCGGAAGCATTGCCCGTAAGCGATTTATTTATTGTAACGTATACATCAGATGCCCCCGAAACATTTACCATACAATTTTCTACAACAAGGTTGTAACCCTCAAAATCACTGGCGCCACTGCACTCCATGTTCAAAATATCTGCCTTGCCACTCATTTTTGCTTCACTGGCGCCACTCAAATCCATGTACAGTGAATCTGCTCTAAAAGTTCCCCTCAAATCGCTTGCGCCTGATAAGGTAATGTTTAGGTGAGGCGATCGAATAGCACCAATCACCACTACTTCTGCGGCTCCGGAGGCTTTAATCATACTCAGATCTTTGAACGAAAGGTACACTGTGTATTTTCTGTTTTTACTGCTCCAAGATTGGCTGCCTACCCTACTAATTTTAAGCACATTGTTTTCAACGGCTATTTTAATGTCGGAAATAAACTTCTCCTCCGCTGCACTTACTGCTAAGGCGGTTTCTTCAGATTGGTTCAATACCAATTTGATATTGTCTGCTATTTCAATTTTATTGAAAAACGCCCCGATGTTTCTCAATTGGGCGTGTTCATCCAACACCATTTGGTCTTGAGCAAACAATGAACTACCCACACAAAATATTCCTATTAAAATAAATGTAATTTTTTTCATAAAAATTTTATTCATTCATGCTTTAATGTACCACCGCTGCTCAATGATTTTTTTTGGAGCACAGCATTCCCCTTGTACTTCACCTGGCCACCACTACTGGCATGAACCGACAGTTTTTTCTCTGCTTCTACCCATATATTTGCTCCGCTAGAGACGGTAACTTCACAATCCTGTGAAGTTAAGCCGTAACCTTTGAAAGATGCGCCACTACTGGCCGAAGCCGATAAACTAAGGGCGGTTCCCGTAACGTTGATCTCTGCTCCACTGCTCACATCAGCATTCAACGTTTTTACCTGCAACTTACCCGTAAACTCGGCACCGCTGCTGAAAGAAACCTTCATTTGATCTGCAGCCACTTCATTCACCAATTTTACCGTTGCACCAGATGAGCCATCGATAGATTCAATGGTTTTGCAACTAACATACACTTTCAATTTTTGATTGCGGTCGTTCACCCGTTTTGTTCCCCGCGTATCGAACCAAACTTTTAACAGCCCGTTCTCTACATCTGTTCTGAGCATGGATTCATATTTTTCGTGGCTCACACTCGTAGCAAGTGCCAATTCATCGCTTTGTGTGAGGATGAGCTCGATGCCGCTGGAAACAGTAATTTTTGTAAAAGCCCCAGAAAGCTTTCTGGTTTTGGCTTTTGGGTCGTTGTACACTTTGGGTTGCTGGGTAAATGCAGTGAAACTGATACAACACAACAGCAGGGTAAACAATTTATTCACGCTATACTTTTTTATGAGACGTTCAGAGATCCCTTTTTGTTACAAAGAAAAAAAATAAATTTTGTATTTGTGAAGCCGTTAATTTTGTAAAAGAATTAATAACTCGACTGAATTTCCGGGGTGCTTCAATAAGAGGCTGAGATTATACCCGCTAAACCTGCTCAGGATAATGCCTGCGAAGGGAGTAAAACAAATTTCTATACCGGCGAATACTGCCCGGATGTTCAGCACAAACCATTTTTTGAATGAAAAAAATATATGCTTTAAGCAGTTGCTTGATCATGACCAGCTTATGCAGTTTGGCACAATCCGATTCCAAATTAGGAGACAGCAGCTACTTGCAACCCGTAGAGGTGAACGCAGTGAGGGCCAGCAACAAAACACCCATTGCCAAAACAAACCTTTCCCGAAAAGAAATTGAAAAACGCAACAACGGTCAGGACCTACCCTTTTTGCTGCAGTTCACGCCCTCAGTGGTGGTAAACTCCGATGCTGGCAATGGCATTGGCTATACAGGCATTAGAATCAGGGGTACCGACGCCAGCCGCATCAACATTACCCTCAACGGCATTCCCTATAACGATGCAGAAAGTCAGGGTACATTTTTGGTAAACATCCCCGATTTTGTATCCAGTACTGGCAGCATCCAAGTGCAAAGGGGCGTGGGTACTTCTACCAATGGAGCGGGCGCCTTTGGGGGTAGCATCAACCTAAGTACCAACGAAATTAAAACGCAACGTTCGTTAGAGCTCAACAACACAGTAGGTAGTTTTAATAGCTGGAAAAATACCCTTTTGTTCAGCAGTGGCATCTTCGGCAATCATTTTACTTTTGATGCTAGATTGAGCAGCATCCGAAGTGATGGTTATGTTGACCGTGCTAGCAGTAATTTGCGCGCCTTTTACAGCAGCCTGGCTTATGTAGATCAAAATAACTCGCTCCGACTGAACGTTTTCTGTGGCAAAGAAAAAACCTATCAATCCTGGTATGGGGTTGATGAAGCCACCCTACAAACCAACAGAACTGCCAACAGCGCCGGAACCGAAAAACCAGGCGCACCTTACGACAATGAAACAGACAACTACGGGCAAACCCATTACCAATTGTTTTACAATCGTAAAATCAATCAGCAATGGAAAGGAAATGCTGCATTGTTTTACACCAGAGGAAAGGGTTATTACGAACAATACAAAGCAGGTGAATCATTGAGCGATTATCAATTACCCAATTTGGTAACACCCGACTCTACCTACAGCGAAACAGATTTGGTGAGAAGACTCTGGCTCGACAATGATTTTTATGGTGGTATTTTCTCATTACACTACGAACAAGCCAAAAAACAAATCATCATTGGTGGAGGACTGAACGCCTATGATGGCGATCACTTTGGCCAAATTATTTGGGCAGATGTAGCCACAGCAGTACCCAACAAATACCGTTGGTACGAAAACAATGCCTTTAAAACCGACGCATCATTGTACACAAAGTATACTGAAAAATTGGGGAAACAGTGGCAGAGTTTTGTAGACCTGCAAGTACGCAGGGTAGGCTATGAAATAAATGGATTTAGAAACAATCCTGGTTTGAGTGTAAACAATCATTATACCTTCTTTAATCCGAAAGCTGGATTTACCTATACCCATAAAAATACGCAGGCATACCTATCTTATGCCCGCGCCAACAAGGAACCCAACAGAGATGATTTTGAAGCGGGCATGTTAGAACAACCTTTGCCAGAAGCATTAAATGACTTTGAGTTGGGTTTTGAACAGAAAAACAAAAGCTTTACCTGGAGTGCCAATGTGTACTACATGTTGTATAGAAACCAACTGGTGCTTACCGGAAAAGTAAACGATGTGGGGGCTTACACTAGAACCAACATTCGCAACAGTTATCGTTTGGGAACAGAGTTGCAGGCAGCATTTGTGGTAAACAAATGGATGAACGTTGGCGCCAATGCAACTTTGAGCAACAACAAAGTAAAAAACTTTACCGAGTTCATAGATGATTACGATAACGGTGGTCAACAAACGATTTTGTACAATAATTCAGACATCGCATTTTCACCATCGGTGATGGGTGCTTTGTTGATCAACATCATTCCAGCAAAAAATTGGGAGCTAACCCTCGAAGGAAAATATGTGGGCAAACAATACCTCGACAATACTTCACAAGATTCGCGCAGCCTCGATGCATTTTATACACAGCATGCAAGAATTGCCTTCAACAGCAATTTTAAAAATGTAAAAGCGGTGAACCTTTTTTTGCAAGTGAACAACGTATTCTCCAAACGGTACGAGCCCAATGGTTACACGTTCAGTTACATTGCCGGCGGTGGCCAGATCACCGAAAATTATTATTTTCCTATGGCGCCTATCAACTTCACTTTTGGATTAAACATCCGATTGTAAGGATGGTAGAATCATAAAAGCCTGTTGATGTACCTAGGTACATCAACAGGCTTTTTTTTATGTTAAAATGTTGTATGCTATTTGTATTTTTCTTGCCAGTTCAGCATGCCACCCGTGAGGTTGATCACATTGGTGAAGCCCATGGTTTCGAGTATCAAACAGGCTTGTCCGCTTCGGTTGCCACTTCTGCAGTAAATGATCACTTCTTCATTTTTCAACTCCTCTATTTCGTCGGTTTGCATGGTTTGAATATGGCCAAGTGGTAGAAATTGTCCGCCAATGTTGTAAGCAGCCCTTTCATCTGGTTCTCTTACATCGAGCAGGTTTAATTTTTCACCGGCATCTAATCTTGTTTTTAATTCTTCCGCAGTGATTGTATTCATTGTATTTAATTTTTATTCTTTATTTATTACGACCGTACTGTCTTTGATTACCATTTGCACAGGTGAAATCCAAAGGTCCATTACCTGCCCTGCTTGGATATAATTTATTTCTTTGTCGTAAATGTATTTCGGTGGACTTTGTTTTACGACGAAAGCACCTGCAGTGTCGCTAATGGGGCTGCTGTCGAAAGGTATCGTGCTTCCCAAAGTAATACCGTTTTGCTCTAACAACAGCATCGCTTCGCCAAAGGTCATTCCCAATAAGTCGGGAACCATCATTCGTTCTTCACCCAAGCCCTTGCTCACCACCATATCTACCTTGCTACCCCAGGGAAGTTTGGCGCCAGACAATATCATATTACCCCGATAGCTTTGTTCCAATACATTGCCTTTGGTAAAATCTGTTTTAAAGGTAGTATCGCCCAATGATAGGTGGCTGCGTTTAAGAAGGATCAATGCATAAGAAAATGTTTTGCCTTGCAACGCGGGCATTTCCACCAATGGAAGGGTGACGCGGTTGACGGTTAAAAAAACAGTTCTGTTCACTTTCACGGTAGCGTTGGGGTCTGGCAATTGTTTTAAAACAATGCCCATTTTGGCCGTATCTACATAAATGGAATCCTGAATTTCTACATCAAATCCTTTTTCTTCTAGGATACGAATTGCATCTACCGTTTTTTTACCGGTTACAGAGGGTACCGTAAGATACTCGCCATGTTGGGTGATGAATCCCAGCATTTTTAAAACCAGAAAAATCACCAGTAGCATAATTAATATGGCCGCCAGTAAGTTTACCCAAAAGGGCCTTTTAGTGATGAATGTAAACATCCGTTGTTTTCATTTTTTTGTGAATGACTTCCGACATTCGGTGAGTCTACTTTTATTGTGGTAGGAAACA
>JBIIPY010000087.1:0-11623 GCA_044342365.1 Ferruginibacter sp.
GAATAAAAATCTTTTAAGGACCATCCCATTGCTGCTACCTGTTGTGGTACCAAACTGGCTGCACTCTGACCAGGCACTGTGTTGATCTCTAACATGTATGGGTAGCCGCTCGCTTCATCGTAAATGAAATCTATCCGCACAATTCCTTTGCAATTAAATACGCCGTATGCTTTTTTTGCGTGTTCCCTAACTTTTTCAGCGACAGACTCGGCCACAACTGCCGGTGTAATTTCTTCACTGGCCCCCTCATATTTTGCCTGAAAATCGAAAAAATCATTTTTAGAAATGATTTCTGTAATGGGCAGTGCTATAACCTTGCCCTTTGTTTTAAAAACGCCAATAGTGTACTCTCTTCCTTTTATAAATTCTTCCACCAATACTTGTTCGTCTTCATTAAAAGCCTTTTCTACCGCTTCCTGCAAGTGGGCTGCATCGGTTACTTTACTCATGCCAATGCTGCTTCCTCCATTGTTTGGTTTTACGAAAACAGGTAGTTGCAATTGTGCTGCAATTTGAGCAGCCGTTGTACCATCTCCTTTAAAAAGGTGTAAGCTTTTTGCAACGTGCAGTCCGGCAAAAGCTGCAACGGCAACGGTGTAACGTTTGTTGAAGGTGAGTGCCGATGTGGCTGCATCGCAGGAAGTATAAGGAATGTGGAGGCAATCAAAATAACCCTGCAATTTTCCATCTTCGCCTGGCGTGCCATGTAAGCCAATGAGCACCGCATCAAACAAAATGGTAGAACCTTTGATGGTTATGCTAAAATCATTTTTATCAACTGCTATTTTATCACCATCGTCTGATAAGAAAAACCACCCTGAAGGATGAATATCGATGAGGTAACAATTCCATTTATCGGTATCAATGTTTTTTTGAATGGCTTCAGCACTTTTATAAGAAATCACTGCCTCGCCAGAATAGCCACCGGTGACCAATGCTATATTTTTCTTCATCATTAGGAAAGGTTAATGCCTCAAAGAAACAACATTTAAGCAGACGCCCAACTATTTATATCTTAAAATTCTGTAGAACGTGTATCGATGCCCTCGTTACCACTATCCAGTGCCAATTTCCATACACCCTGCGCATCTTTTTTCCAGATATTTACATACGTGCCATATAGAACGGTATCAACGTATTTTGGGTGTACGGCGTACACGCCATAGGTATAACCAAAATCGGCCGATTTAGAAACAAGGGCATTTTGAGGTTGCCAATTGATGCTGTAAGCAGTATCATTTTGCTGTATGAGATAATCTACGGCATCGGCCCCAATGATTGGCATAAAATTAGGGCGAAGTAGTACAGTATTGCTGTCTATAAATTGTAAGAATGCGACTTTCATTCCTTTTTCGATGCTCAAGTCAGAAAATGCTTTATCAGATTTAAGCAAAGCAATTTTTTCCTCTATAGAATTTGGGTAATTTTCTTTTGGAGCATTGCAAGCCATTGCCCCCATTAAAAATACCATGTAAATCCACTTTGTCATTGAGCGCCTTTTTATTTGCGGAAAGATAAGAAATTATACAGGAAGGGGTAAAGCAAAAAGGCGAGCGTATCTAAAGATACCCTCGCCCAACTGTATTAGATATGATTTGACCAATGAGTCTTTTTGGCCACTAAAAAATTAGAGGTGTAATTTTTCTTTTTTGGCCATTAGAGCCTCCACTGTTTCTCGGTAGTCTTCATCTGGCACACAGCAATCAACCGGGCAAACAGCCGCACACTGGGGTTCTTCGTGGAAGCCCTGGCACTCTGTACATTTATTGGGCACAATGTAATAGGTATCCATTGCAACAGGAGTATTTCGTTTGTCTGCATCTACAACAGTGCCATCCATCAAAGTGTAAGCAGTTTTTATAGAAGTTCCATCAGCAATTGCCCATTCTACGCCGCCCTCATAAATAGCGTTATTGGGACACTCGGGTTCGCATGCCCCGCAGTTAATACATTCGTCTGTGATCTTTATAGCCATGTATCGTAATTTTGATGCAATTTAACAATAACAGCATGAATTTACAAGCAAGAATTAATTTAATGGTTCAACTGGGCCATTATCTGAAACAGAACGACCCGGAATGGCAGGAAATCAAGCAGCAGGCGGCTTATAAAAATGGTTGGTTCACCACTGAATTTGTAAACAAGGCTTGTGATGAAATAGCCACACAGTTTTTAGACGAAAAATTGTTGCGTAACTGGGTAGCCCATTATCGCCTAGACGATGCCATCCAACCAAAAAATATTGGAATCGTTATGGCGGGAAACATTCCATTGGTGGGCTTTCACGATTTTTTGACCGTATTCATTTCCGGACACCAACAAACCATTAAATTATCGAGCAAAGACGATGTATTGCTTAAATTTCTGATCAAAAAATTATACAGTTTAAACATTACCATTCAGAATGATGTTTCCATTGCAGAAAACTTAAAAGGTTGTGACGCTTACATTGCTACCGGTAGTAACAATACAGCCCGCTATTTTGAGCAGTATTTTGCCAAATACCCGCATATTATTCGGAAGAATAGGACTTCCGTTGCAGTACTCAACGGCCTGGAAACCGAAGCCGATTTATTGGAACTGAGCCACGACATTCACCTTTATTTTGGATTGGGATGCAGAAATGTGAGTAAAATATTTGTGCCAGCCGATTATAATTTTGAGCCCCTGATCAAATCTTTTAAAGCCTACGATTATTTTGCGGATCACCATAAATACAAAAACAATTACGACTACCAGTTGTCGATTGTTTTGTTGAATCACCAATACTATATGACCAACGGTGCTACCTTACTCACACAAAATGAAGAGACGTTTTCGCCCATCAGCCATGTTTTTTATGATTTTTACAGCGACCTCAGCAAGCTTAGCAACGATTTGAAACAAAACGACGACATTCAGTGTATAATAGGAGAAGGTGGGTTACCCTTTGGAACAGCCCAGCACCCAGGGTTGTTTTCATATGCAGATGGCGTAGATACCCTGCAGTTTTTATTGGGTATATCGGGATCTACGAAGGCCTTACTAATTTAATGTTAAAGATGGCAGTTGGTAAAATACATTTTGTCATACTTAACGTACTTTGTAGGCAAAGGCACAGGATTTGAACCTTATATTAGCAAAAAAGTAAAAGAACAGCACCATGAAACTAAAACACATTTTATTTACAGCCCTCATCAGTGCCGTAACATCGGCAGCACTTGTTATTGGGTTGGGTAATTATTTTAAAGGCATCAATTCATACGCAGGCCAGGAATCCAGCGTACTTCCATCCAATTACAAGCTAGCAGGATTCACAGAAGGTGGAGCTCCCAATGGCGCAGTACCAGATTTTGTGCAACCGGCAGAAGTAGCCACACCTACTGTTGTGCACATCAAAACAAAAACCAATGCCAAACAAATAAACAACAATTTGCCACGTGTAAGACCTAACAATCCTTTCGGCGATTTGCTGGATGAAGATATGTTTAACCAATTGTTTGGTGGCCGCAGCAACATGATTCCAGAACAAAGAGCATCTGGCTCTGGTGTGATCATCGGCGACAATGGATACATTGTTACCAACAACCACGTAATAAACAAGGCAGACGAAATTAATGTCACTTTGAGTAATAAAAAAACCTACAGAGCTACATTGGTGGGCAGTGACCCTGCTTATGATTTAGCCGTCATTAAAATTGAAGCTGCAGGGTTACCTTACTTATTGTACGGTAATTCTGATGATGTAAAAATTGGCCAGTGGGTAATGGCAATCGGTTATCCATTGAATTTGGAAACCACCGTTACAGCAGGCATCGTGAGTGCAAAAGCAAGAAGCCTAGGATTAAACAGAGACAAAGCTGGTAGCACGGCCACTGCGGTGGAATCCTTCATTCAAACAGATGCTGCGGTGAACTCGGGCAATAGTGGTGGAGCGCTCATCAACACCGAAGGAAAATTAATTGGTATTAATTCTGCCATCGCTTCTCCTACCGGATATTATTCTGGTTATTCATACGCCATACCAGTGAATATTGTAAAAAAAGTAGTAGACGATATCATCAAATTTGGCACCGTACAAAGAGCCTATTTAGGTATCAGTTACGACAATGCAACTGGCATGTCGGAAGAAGAGAAAAAAAGCCGGGGTATCCCAACTGGTATTGCTGGCATCTATATTCAAGAAACAGTTGCAGGCGGAGCTGCTGCTGCTGCGGGATTAAAGAAAGGAGATGTGGTAAAAGCCATCAATGGCGTGAACGTAACCAGCGGCGCAGAATTACAAGAGCAAGTGAGCCGCTACAAACCAGGTGACAAGATAACGGTTACGTATACCCGCAGTAACAAAGATGTAGTAGTTCCGGTGATGCTAACCAACAAATCGAACAACTTTGATTTGGTAAAAGCAGAAACGAACATTGGAGGTTTACTAGGGGCTGAGTTTTTGACACTGGATGCGAAAAATGCAAAAACATACGGTATTACCGGCGGTGTGATTGTTAGTAAAATTAAACCGGGCGGTATGCTGAACGACCAAACAAGAATGAGGGATAATTTCGTGATCCTGAAAGTGAACGACAAAACAGTTAATAACACAGATGATTTGCAAAAATCTATTGCTGGAAAAAGTACCATCACCATCAGCGGTTTTTATCCCGGTTATGATGGGGTATACGAATATCCTATTTCGTTTGACGAAGGGGGAGAATAAATAAAAAATTATTTACCTAAAGTCCCAACATTATTTGTTGGGACTTTTTTTATGAGTGACGCTTTCAAATTCCAAGTGGGTAGGTGCTATCGGAGAAGTTGACTGGCTTAATCCGAAACTCTTTTTAAGCATCATGGGTGTGGTGAGTGTGGTAAGTACACCCATTATAACTAAAATAGAAAAAATTTCGATGTTGATTAAGCCAGCTTTGTAGGCAATATTGGCAATCACCAACTCCATGATTCCTCTGGCATTTAAGCCAATGCCAATGCTGATGGAAGTTTTATTAGAAAGGCCTGCCATTCTACTACCAAGGTAGCCACCTGCAATTTTTGATAAATACGACACCAGCAAAACCGCTATCAGTAAACCAATATTGCTGATAGAAAAAAAATTGAACTCTAACCCAATTCCAGCAAAAAAAATGGGCGCTAAAAAACCCATGGCCAAACTACTAGTGGTGGCTTCAATATTTTGTAAATTTTCTTTCCCAACAACAGATTCACTCATGAGCAATGAAGCAAAAAAAGCACCGATAATAAAATGAAAACCCAGTGTTTCGGTAATCGTTGCAAACAACAAAACAAACGCAAAAAACAAGGCAAATAGCGTTTCTTTTCCTTTTAAAAACAGCAATAATTTGTTAAGCGAATCTTCGATGTAGTTTCCTTTTTTTGTAATTTTCTTGATCATGAAGTAGCTGATGCTCAAAATAGCAACAAACAACAATAATTTGAGTAACGAAATGGAAGCAACCTTTACTACAGCAGCTACCGACATATCGGTGTCTTTGATGTTCAATAACAATCCTAAAATGGTAAGTGCCAGTACATCATCGAAAATGGCAACAGAAATAATTTTTTGACCTACTTCGGTATTAATTTTACCCAAGTCCATCAGTATCCGAATGCTCACTGGCAATGCAGTGATGGCAACACAGAGTCCTATAAAAACCGTCGTCATCAAACGCTGGTCGAAAAAGTAACCTACTGCGAAACCAGAAAAGATTGGCAGGAAAAATGCCATGATAGAGATAATGATATTTTTCCCTTTTAGAGATTTAATAATATCATCGATATTGATTTCTAAACCTGCGATGATCACCAGTAAAAAAACACCCAATTCAGAGATTACTTTTATATCCTCTGTGCGATGTATTAGGTTGAGTAAACTGGGTCCAAGAATGATACCGGCAATAATTTCGCCAATCATAGCAGGTTGTTTGAAACGCTCAAACAATTCTCCCATAATTCTGGCCGATACCAGCAAGATAAGCAGATTGGTAAAAAAAGGCAGTTCAAAATGTTCGATGTCAAAATTCATAGCTCACAGCGTTTTTTGGGCATACAGATTGAAGAATGTGTTAGTGATAGCATTAAACCAATCTCAATATTTAACAAGCACTTTCTAAAACTGTTGCAGCCTTTCACTAACGAGTAGGTACAGGCCTGTTATTGATAACTTTTACTTCACTACCAAGTTAGTGCTAAATACGAAAACGATTTGTAAAGAAAACATTACCAACCCTTTTACCCTGCTACTTTTACAAAGTAGTTGATTCTAATTAGCGATACAAAACTAAAAATTCACCTGCTCCCAGCAACAAACTATCTCCACTAAATAATTGCTGAAAATTATTGTTAAACACATTCAAGTACTGTCCGTCTGCTACTTCGGAATCTACAATATAATGACGCTCCTGTCTGCTTAAGTTGATTAATACAAACAACCCATGATTGTTTATGCCTCGATAGTAACCCAGCAAGTTATGTGCTGTGGCATTGTTTAATAAGGTGGGAAAACTAGCGAAACCAGCTTCAATAACTGGGTTTCCTTTTCTAAAGTGCAAAAGGGTTTTATAAAAATCATGTAAGGAAGGATCTACTGTCCAGTCGATAAAATCTTTATCGAAAAAAAACAAACGTTTGTTCAACCCAGCTTCTTCACCAGAATAAATCATGGGAATGCCATACCAGGTGGCGTTGAATACCGATAACGCTTTTACATTATTGCCATACTTTTCGTAAGCCGTGCTGGTCCAACTATTCTCATCGTGGTTGCTGGTAAAATACATGCGAAGGGCATTTTCTGGGAAATTATTTTTATAATGATGTAGCGTAAGTAATAAATCCGAAAAACTTTTTTGCCCTTTACAATATGCTTCGGAAGCGTGCATCCATTGCCAAGTGAAGCTGATATCGAAGGCATCGTGGTAAGGAATATCTTCGGTTTCTGCCAACCAAATCAAATCTTTTTTAATACCCGATGTTTGTTGCCTTGCATTGATCCAAAAAGGCAAAGGGGTTAAATGTGCCAGGTCGGCTCTGAAGCCATCAATATCAAAATCGGTGATCCAATATTTCATCGCATCAATCATGCATTGTTGCTGCTCGGGGTTTTGATGGTTAAACTGAATCACATCTTCCCAGTCGTAAGGCGCTTTAAAATGGCCGGTTTCGTCTCTTTCAAAAAAATCGGGGTGATTTACCGTCCACACATTGTCCCACGCAGCATGGTTGGCTACCCAATCTAAAATTACTTTCATACCGAGTGCGTGGGCCTGGTCAACGATATTTTTAAAATCGGCCTTGCTGCCATACTCCGGATTCACATCGGTGAAATCGCTGATAGAATAATAGCTGCCTAGGGTTCCCTTTCTGTTGCGACTGCCGATGGGGTGAATGGGCATAAACCAAAGTATGCCTACGCCCATGTCTTTTAATCGGGGCAAATGAGCTGCAAAAGCATTAAAAGTGCCCTCTTCTGTAAACTGACGCATGTTAACAGAATAGATGTTGGAACTGGTTAAAAAAGGCGGGCTTGTAAACTGTCTCAAAGTGTAACTGATTATAATAAAAGCTGAAAGATACGATGCCCTTGCTATTGTACAAACATTGTACCTTTGAAACTGTTATAGTTAACGATGAAGCAATTTACCATTCCTTTTACTTACCGAAGTCCATTGATAGCTGCCATTAAAAACAAACGCAGGCTGGAGGACAAAATGAAAAAAGATTTTACGCCCACCCTACTCGATTTTGGCGCACTCAAAATTTACTTGGCCCGCCACTTTGGATTTTGTTACGGCGTAGAAAATGCCATTGAAATTGCTTTTCGAACGGTAGATGAAAATCCGGGCAAAAGGATTTTTTTACTGAGCGAAATGATTCACAATCCACAGGTGAATGCCGATCTGTTGGCCAGAGGCGTTCAATTTATGCAGGATACAAAAGGAAATGTGCTTGTGCCATTGGAAAATATTAGCGGAGATGACGTTGTAATTATCCCTGCCTTTGGCACCACACTTGAGATGGAACAACAATTAGAAGCCAAAGGCATCCCCACCAAAAAATACAATACCACTTGCCCATTTGTTGAAAAAGTTTGGAATCGTGGTGAGCAGATTGCCGCTAAAAAATACAGCCTCGTTATACACGGCAAACCCACACACGAAGAAACCAGGGCTACCTTTTCGCATGCTTCTGCAGATACTGCAGCCGTAGTAGTGAACGATATGGCTGAAGCCATTGAACTGGGTAAATACATCAGTGGTGAATTACCGGCTGAAACATTTTATTCAACCTTTGCCGGCCGTTATTCTAAAGGTTTTGACATAACAAAGGATTTGCAAAAAATTGGTGTCATTAACCAAACCACCATGTTGGCGAGCGATACGCAGGGCATTGCTGATTATCTAAAACAAGTGATGGTAAATAGCTATAACCTCACCGA
The DNA here is from genome assembly GCA_044342365.1 of Ferruginibacter sp. GTDB lineage: Bacteria > Bacteroidota > Bacteroidia > Chitinophagales > Chitinophagaceae > Ferruginibacter. Next base: position 8,423 of record JBIIPY010000087.1, read on the forward strand.
AGCCAACGTGGGTGAAAGATTCGCAGATACCAGAGATACGCTTTGTTATGCCACCAATGATAACCAAAGTGCAGTGTATGGATTGTTGCAAGAGGAAGCCGACCTCGCCATTGTGGTGGGTGGTTACAACAGCAGCAACACCAGCCATTTGGTAGAATTGTGTGAAGAAAAATTGTCTACTTATTTTATCAACGATCCTTCAAAAATAATTTCGAAAGAACAAATATTTCATTTCGATTTGCACGAGCATACAGAAAAAGAAACGACTGATTTTTTACCACAAAAAACAGAAACGCGCATTCTCATCACCAGCGGTGCCAGCTGCCCCGATGCGGTGGTAGAAAAAGTGATAGTGAAATTGTTGTCTTTCTACGAGACTGATATCAGCTTAGCGTCACTCGAAGAAAATTTTAAATAAATTTTAAAGGGCTTTGGCTACGAGTTTCAGGGCAAAGACGAGCTGTTCTTCCATGCTGATTTGGGTGTTATCTAGCAGGATGGCATCGGTTGCCATTCGGAGTGGACTCACTTCACGGTTAGAGTCGATGTAATCGCGCATTTCCAGATTCTTTTTTACTTCTTCGATGCTTACGTTGGGATTTTTCTCGTACATCTCTTTGAAACGCCTTTGCACCCTTGTAGCAATATCGGCCGTCATAAATATTTTTAGTTCAGCATCTGGAAAAACGGTGGTACCAATGTCTCTACCATCCATTACGATCCCTTTTTTTGACCCCATTTTTTGTTGCTGGTCAACCGCACATTTTCTCACTGCGGCAATCGCCGCCACATCGCTCACTTTTTCTGCTACTACCAAATCTCTGATCACGTATTCTACATTTTCATCATTTAAAAACATTTCAGATTGGGCAGATGTTGAATTGTATTCAAAATGAAGATAGATGTTTTGCAATGCTGTAGCAACTTCTTCTTCATCCGTCCAATCGATGTGATTGCGCAAAAAATACAGGGTGATGGCCCGGTACATGGCACCACTGTCGATGTACACATAACCCAGTGATTTGGCCAATTGTTTAGCCAAAGTGCTTTTACCACAGCTGCTCCATCCATCGATGGTGATGATGATCTTTTTTGCCATTTGGCTACAAAAATGGCTTAAAAAAAATGGATGGCAAAATGAAGTTTGGGGGAGGAATTTGTATTATAACAGATTAATTCTGATTTATGAGCCCCCTTAAAGATGAAAAGAATCGCTCAATTAGTTTCCGGTCTGAGGTTATAATTTCAGCATCTGCAATTAATCCTTCTCTGTATTGTAACGTTTTGTGTTGATTGCTGTATAAACCTTTAGGTAAAATGATTTTCGCAAGAAAACCACTGTCTGTTGGGATTTGTGAGATAAAATCTAATTTCCCTTTCAATAAACCAAATTCTTGGTAAGGATAGGCAGGAAGTTTCAACAGCACATCTTGGGTTGTTTTCCTGACTTCATCATTTTTGTCCAAAAAACAGCGACCATCCTCTAGAAGCCGCATTAAATAAGGAAAGTTGGTTTTGTTTTGGGTGTCCCCAAATTGTATTTTGTATTTTCATGGTATGTTTTTTCGTAAACAGAAGAATAAGTCTGGTGTTATCAGTATTCAAATCATAGATAAAAGCTGTGGTAAGTATAAGCTGGTAAAAACTATTGGCAGTTCAGCTGATGATTTAATCATTGATAAATTAGTAGAGCAAGCTCAAGATTATATTCTCCATTATGGTGGGCAAACTACACTAGACTTTATATTGGGTGATGATCAAAAATATTTTCAATCTATTTATGAAAATATACAACAGGTTCAATTATTGGGTCCTGAAATTGTTTTAGGAAAACTTTTTTCTGAAATAGGTTTTGGTGGAATTGAAGATGAGTTATTCAAGCACTTAGTTATTGCAAGACTAGTATATCCAGTAAGCAAATTAAAAACCATAGATTATCTACAAAAATACAAAGGTATTACCCTCACAGCAAATGGCATTTATCGCTATTTAGATAAGTTGCATAGCACACAAATAAAGCAAATACAAGCCATAAGTTTTAATCACACTTTACAATTATTAAACAATCAATTGAGTGTTGTTTTTTATGATGTAACTACAATTTATTTTGAAGCGCCAGATGAGGATGATTTACGTAAAACAGGGTTTAGTAAAGATGGCAAACACAGTCAACCACAGATACTACTTGGATTGTTAGTTAGCGAAAATGGTTATCCATTAGACTATGAAATATTTGAAGGCAATACCTTTGAGGGACACACTATGTTACCTGTGATAGAAGCTTTTAAAGAAAAGTATAAAGTACAACAATTGATTGTTGTGGCAGATGCAGGGTTAATGTCTAATAAAAATATTAACGAGCTATTAGATAAGCAATATGACTTTATAATAGGCGCAAGAATTAAAAATGAAACACAGCAATTACAAGCTCAAATATTAGCATGCGTATTAGAAGATGGGCAAAGTATAGAAATACAAAAAGAGACCACACAAAGAATGATTTTAAGTTATTCAACCGCTAGAGCCGCAAAGGATGCACACAATAGAAACAAGGGATTAGAACGTTTAAAAAAGCAACTATCATCGGGCAAACTTACCAAGCAACACATCAACAATAAAGGCTATAATAAATATCTAAAACTAGAAGGAGAAATAAAAATAGCAATAGACGAAAATAAATGTCAAGATGATGCAAAATGGGATGGCTTAAAAGGATATTTAACAAACACCACTCTAAAAAAAGAAACTGTTTTAGACTATTACAAACAATTATGGCAAATTGAAAAAACTTTTAGAATAACAAAAACAGATTTAAGAATAAGACCCATTTATCATTTTAAGAAAAGAAGAATAGAAGCACATATATGCATTGCATTTGTAGCTTGCAAACTTTACAAGGAACTTGAAAGGCAACTAAAATTGAAAGAAACAAACCTAAGTGCCGAGAAAACTATTGATATTTTAAAAACAATTTATGGCTTAACTATAACATTACCCCAGTCTAAAGAGACAAAATTGATGCTTTTGGATAAAACAAAAGAGCAAAAAGCGATTCTAAAGCTGTTTGAGTGATTTTGGGTGTCCTATTGATGAAGTCGGGACTATCCGATACCAACCCTGATGAATACAAAATTGTAGTACTAGATAATGGTGCTTTTCATCATGCTAAAAGATTAAAAATTCCTGAAAACATAACGCTAC
>JBIIPY010000088.1:0-11615 GCA_044342365.1 Ferruginibacter sp.
TGATATTTCCAATAATAGATACCTGCCGATCGTTGTTGAAAAGGTTTAAAGAAACACCAGCCAAGTAACGTTCTTCCGTTCCGACACCAGCTGTAACGTTACCAAAATATCCTTTGTTCTTGTCTTTTTTTAATTGAATGTTCAGCGTTTTGGTGGCCTCTCCATCCCTCACACCTGTAAATGCGCTTTGATCACCATAATCATCTACAATCTGGATTTTATCAACCATGTCTGCATTTATTTCTCTGGTAGCAGTAGTAACGTCTCCACCAAAAAAGTCTTTCCCATTCACTTTTACCCTTGTTACTTCTTTACCCTGTGCGGTTACTTTACCAGTTTTATCAACCTCTACACCGGGTAATTTTTTAAGTACTTCTTCCACATTATCATTTTTGCGATACATGGTGCTGTCTATAATATATGAAATGGTATCTTCCTTTATTTGAATTTTTGCTGCTTGTACCGTTACATCTTCCAATAAATTATCGCCAGGTGTCATTGTAATGTCCCAGATATTTTCATCCTCAGTTGATTTGCTGTAATCGTATTCATTAAAAAAACTGCGGTAACCAATAAAGGAAACCAATACAGAAACTTTTCCTGGTACTACATTTGGGATGGTAAAACTGCCTTTGTCGTTGGTAACTGCCCTCAAACTGTCTTTTTTACCAGGATAATAAAGCACTACAGAGGCCCCTGAAAGATTTTTGCCCTCACTCGTTTTAACTAATCCTTTTACTTTAATGGGTTTTTGGGCTACTACGGATTGCATACTGATGAAAGAAATCAGGAGCAAAAATACATATTTCATTTGCTGAATTTAGATGGGCAGTTATTTTAAAAGTGCAATATCCGATTATTCTACGAAATAATTCATAGGCATTGATGAATGGCTTATAATAATAGTTGGTTGGTATAACAATAAGATCAGGAATTTGTTGGCCGATGAAAACCTTCGATAAATTGTAAAACGATAGATTGTAGCCTGTCGTATTCATTAAAAAGGATACGGTGTTTGATGGGAATAGCATAGATGGGATACTCCTGCAATTCTTTTTCAAACTTGTGCAGCCGAACTGCATCTTTTTCGGTGGTGATGATGAGTTTTTGGGTGGAAGCAATTTTGTCGAACTGTTTTTTGATCTCTTTCAAATCTTCCGACGAAAAAATATGATGATCTGCATACCGCAGCATGTCGTATGACTTCACATAAGTATTTAAAAAATCTTTGATAGGCTTGGGGTTGGCAATTCCACAAAGAAGCAACACATCTGTATTGTTGTCGAAATTTATTTTGTTGTGGTGAAAGAGGTGGTAGGGATCACCATACGATAAGGTAGCAAACAACAGTTGCTGATGAGGGAGTGGCTGCAATTCATCTTCCAGTTTTTTCTTTTCTTCTTGGCTTAAATTGGCAGGGCATTTAGTAACGATGATAATATGTGCTCTTTTAATGCTGCTTTTAACGTCTCTTAAATCGCCGGAGGGCAACAAAAAATCTCTGGTATATAAATTTTTAAAATCGGTGAGCACTATGTTGAGTCCTGCATTCACTGTTCGGTGTTGAAAAGCATCATCCAAGATGATCACTTGTATATCGGGCCTGTCTTGCAACAACTGCGGAATGGCCACTACCCTTTCTTCGCCTACCGCTACCGTTAAGGAAGGAAATTTGATGTGAAACTGCATGGGTTCATCGCCAATTTCAATAGCAGTTGTGCTGTTATTGGCAATGGCAAAGCCCTTGGTTTTTCTTTTGTAACCTCTGCTGAGTGTGGCAGTTTTGTATGGCTGCTGCAACATTTCTACCAACAATTCGGTCATAGGTGTTTTGCCAGTTCCACCCACTGCCAAGTTACCAACACAGATGATTGGAAAATTAAAAGAAGAAGATTTTAAAATATTTCTATCAAATAAAATATTGCGCAATTTGATGATGACACCATATAAAAAGGAAAGTGGCAATAAAAGATATCTAAAGCTTTTTAACAACAAGGCAAAATATTTGGTTGTAACAATGGCGCTAAGTTAAGGCATTCTTATTGTTGCTGCATTTAATACCGATTGGACAAACAATATAGTCCAATATCGGCTATCGCCTCATTGTACTATTTGTTTGATACCATCGGCATTTACTCCCGAAAGCATTCGGGATAAGATTTATAAAATATTGGCATATTATATAAATCACATTGGTATAACAAATGGGTAACCAAACTTGTAACAACTACTGTTTCTACATTATCGGAACCACTGGCTAAAATTCGTAAATGCGTTCTGGGGTAACACAATAATCGAGTTTTACATCCAACCGGTTGCTATCGGAAATCATCGGTTCTGCTTCAAAATAGCTAAAACCAATTTTCACAACATCCTCTTTGCATTTTTTTAAAAATCGGTCGTAGTAACCTTTACCGTAACCTACTCTGTGCCCATTTACATCAAAAGCCAGGAGGGGGAGAAATACCCAATCTATTTCTTCGGGAAACATTTCTACGGCATCTAGGGGTTCAGGAATTCCATATTTATTGGGTGCAAAAATGGTTTCATCGTTTACCAAAACACAGCTCATGCTGTGATCGAATTCGCTCACGACCGGATAAAATAGTTGTTGATGGGTATTTTTAAAATAACAATAATCTGTAATGGGTTGCGGATCAAACTCATTCGTTTTTTCGAATGGTGCGTAGCTCATTATCAAGGCTGGAATGTAAAGCGGCAGTTGTTGAAAATGTATCAGAATGAGATCGTCCATTTTCATTTTCTGAGAAGCAGAAAGGGCGTTTCTTTTTTCTTTGTATAATAATCTAAGCTGTTCCTTGTTCATTTTGCGCTTGGGTATTGGCTTCTATAAATATAGAAAAAATCGTAGTGCCATAGTTCCTTTCGCTCCGATAAAATGGATTTTTTTTGTAATCGTTCCTTGGCGTATGTTCTAATACAAACCATCCGCCTGGTTTCAATAAACCTTTTTCAAACACTTTTTTAGGTAGATCATCTATGCTGGTGAGTGCATAGGGTGGGCCGGCAAAAATGAAATCGAATTGCTGGTTGCAGGATTCCATGAATTTAAAAACCTCTGATTTGATGACTTTAAAATTTTGGAATTTCAAAAATTCGCTTGTTTTTTTAATGAAGTCATACATTGCCGGGTCTTTTTCTACAATCGTTAAATCGGTGCAACCTCTGCTGGCCAATTCATAACTGATGCAACCTGTTCCACCAAACAAATCCAATGTTTTTAGATCTTCTATGTCGAGATTGTTTTGTAAAATATTGAACAAACCTTCTTTGGCTACATCTGTGGTAGGCCTTGTGTGTGGCATGTTTGCCGGCGGACTAATTCTTCTACCGCCATGTATTCCACTTATGATACGCATGGGATCATTTGAAAGTAGTGACTAAAAAAATGTGACGGATATTGTGTGATGGATTCGGCAACATTCATTTTATTGTATTCGTCATCAAAACCTATGTGCATAAAATATTTGTACAGCTCATTATAAAGATTCGATTGCTGGTCGATGAAACCAGCTAATTGCAACGGGATGCTATCTGCAGCCACCTGATGTTGTTCACAAACGTTCAGTAAAAAGTAGGCTACATCTATAGGAGTGCTGTAATGGAAACTTTGCTGCAATTGAACCTCCCCATTTTTAAACAGAAATACTTTGGCATGTTGCTGGTAAACAATGCTGTACAACAACGGGGCGTCTCTTTTTAAAAAAGACAATTGCAAAGCGGTAGCATGAAGGTACTTCGCATTGGGAAAAGTATGTTTCAACACCGCAATCATATTTTGTGGAATGCGGTAGAGTAATTTCGCCTGCATGCCATTCACTTCCTGAACAAACAATTCGGTACCCGGGTTGGTTCCATACAACAAATTCAATGTATCGGAGGTAGCTGCTTCATCAAAATAAAGATTGGGCACCAAGGTAGTTTCCTTAAAATTGTAACAAACACTGCATTTGTCAAAAGAAGGCAATGCCTCATTTTGCAGAAATATTTTCAGATCGTCTGCAAAAGAAGCAGAAAGCTCCGGTTGGTCGTAATGATATATAAATAAACCCACAATTTGAACGGGGTTCCCATGATAGTAAACAAATGCTATTCCCTCTGCCCCCACTTCAATCAATAGATGCAAGGATTCAGAACCGGTTTCAGGTGGTATTTTAAACGCTGTTTTCAAATAATTAATTTAGACCAGCAAAATAAGATAATTTTACGGCTTTATGGAAAGTGCTGGTACGATAAATAATTTAAAGGTAGAGATCAACAACCGTCAGATCTTATCAATGGCTTTGCCAATAACGCTGGCAATATTGATACCTCAAATAAACATGCTGACCAACAGCATTTTTTTGGGGCATCTAGGAACCGATGCATTGGGCAATGCAGGTATTACGGGGGTTTTTTATTTAATATTTGCAGTTGCGGGTCATGGTTTCAACAATGCGTTGCAAACTGTTTTTTCGAGATATGCAGGAAGTGGTCAACCCGATTTGTTCAAGATCATTTTTTCACAAGGCATCAGAATTGCCTTACAATTTGCCTTGGTGGGCATTGCTTTTACCTGGCTCATTGCACCCATCATCATGAAGGAAGTGGCAGATCCAAGGCATTACGATTCAGAAATGAATTTCTTAAAAATTCGAATATTGGGCCTTCCTTTTTTATATATTTTTCAATTGGGCAATGCGTTTTTAGTGGCTTCTCTCAACAGCCGTTACCTAATGATTGCCTTTTTGTTTGAAACCTTGGTAAATGTACTGCTCGATTACCTGCTCATATTTGGAAATGGGGGTTTCCCAGAAATGGGTTTTAATGGCGCTGCGGTGGCTTCGGTTTTGGCAGAGTTTACGGGCATGTTGGTGGTGATTGGCGTACTTCGTTTTACCGGGTTACAAAAAAAATATGCACTGCCGGGTAACCTGCGATTCGATAAAACATTCAACAAAGAAATTATAAAGGTATCGTTGCCATTGGTGCTGCAATACATGATTAGTGTAACCACTTGGCTGGTATTTTTTCTGTTGATTGAAGGGAGAGGAACAGAAGCAAAAGCCATCAGCAATGTTATGCGCAATGTGTTTGGCATAGCTGGGGTATTTGTTTGGGCCTTCGCCAGCACCACCAGTGCCATGGTGAGTAATTTGATGGGCCAACAAAGAGAACACGACGTTATTAAATTAACCAAAAGAATTACACTTTGGAGTATCGGCCTTTGTTTTGTGATGGTGGGCACATTGAACCTGTTTCCAGCATTATTCTTTAAATTGTTTGGCCAAAGCAGCAATTTTATTGAACAAGGTATTCCTGTAATTCGGGTAGTGTCGTTGGGGCTTTTGTTGATGAGTGTGGCCAATATATGGTTGAATGCGGTAACAGGAACAGGTAAAACAAAAGTTAATTTAATGATCGAGGTTATGGCAATTTCTCTATACCTCATCTATACCTATTACTTTATGAAAATAAATTACATTTCTCTGTCAATGGCATGGAGCAATGAGTTTATATATTGGTCATCTGTATTTATCATGTCTGCACTTTACATTTACAGTAAAAAATGGCAGAAAAAAAACATTCAACAATGAAAAAAATAAGCCTCATGTGCTGCATGTTAACACTCGCCATTTTTGCGGTGAGTGCACAAAAAAATCCTTCTATCAAAGAGTTAGAGGGCAGCTGGAACATGTATGCCATGCACATTCCCGGAATGATGTATTACAACAGCATCACCGATTCTTTATCGATGGATATGAAAGCGATGGGTATGGAAGATCAGTTAAATGCAGATAGTGCCACCAAAGCAATGCTCAATGATATTATGAAAATGAGCATGAAAAAGGAATTTGAAAAAATGTATTTTAAGATGGATGCAAGCGGCGTAATGTTCGAAAGCTCTCCAACAACCGATAAAGTAACCATCATGGGTAAATACGACCCTGTAGCAGGATACATTACTTTGCAAGACCCTAAAGAAGGCGATGATGGCAAATTGCAAGTTCGGTTAGAAAATGGATTGCTATATTTATTGAAACAAGAAGCTGAGGTAACGGTAACGATGAGTTGCAAACCCAAAAAAGATTAATTTTTACACAACTAAAATTTAAAGTTCCAGGTCACAGCAGGTATTACAGGAAAAATGGATACCTGTTTTGCCTGCACCCTTAATGTTCCGTCAGCTGCGGTTCCTTCCTGATCGAAATAAATGAAATAGGGATTCTGTCTGCTGTAAGTATTGTACAAACTAAAAACCCACTCTGTTTTCAGTTTTCGATTGGGATTCTTTTTTCCTTGTAAAACAGCACTCAAATCTAATCGGTGGTAAGCTGGTAAACGGTATTGATTGATGCGGCTGTATTCCTGCGTCAGCACACCTCCCACTAAATAAAATCGGGTGGGTAAAGTGGTAGCATTCCCAGTTCCGTAAATAAATGTGGCAGCCAATTTCCAGCGGTCGTTGAGTTTATACATGCCCACTACGCTTAAGTCGTGCCGGCGGTCGAACTTAGCCGGATATTTTTCGCCAAAATTCAAATCAGGAAATTTCCGCCAAGTCCAACTAAGTGTATAACCTACCCATCCCGTTAATCTACCTTTCACTTTATTCACAAACAATTCTGTTCCATAACTCCAACCTCTTCCAAACACAAAATCGTTTTCAGTATCGTCGATGCTGTTTGGCGTATAACCTTCGCGGTATTCGATTTGGTTTTGCATTTCTTTGAAATACATTTCTATCGATGTTTCGAAGGTATTGTTCTTAAAGTTTTTGAATAGTCCGGCTGCATACAACATACTGATCTGTGGTTTCACTTTGTATGTACTGGGCACCCATAAATCTGTAGGCAGTGTAGTACCGGAGTTGCTTACCAGGTGAATGTATTGTAAGTTACGGGTTACAGATGCTTTGAAACTGGTTTGGTCGTTCACGCTGTAACGAAGGGTGAGCCTGGGTTCAAGCCCGCCATATGTTTTTACAGGATCCCCTTTCCCATACAAAGTACTGTCTATGCGGTTTCCCATGGCGTCTTTTTCATACAAAGTGTACGCACCTACTTGCTGAAAAGAACTGTATCGCAAACCTACATTTACGCCGAATTTTGAAGCAATTTCCCAATCGTCTTGTATATATAAAGCGGCTTCATTAGCAAATTTTACCTGCGCATTCAGTGGGTTAAATTCTACAGAATCTTGCTGACCGCTTACCACCGATGGTGTGAAGCGATGATGGGTATACAACCAGCCAAATTTTAATTTGTGTTTGGGAGATGGGTAAAAATCAAAATCCTGTTTCAATGTAAAATCTCGTATGCCAGAAGCCAATTTTACCTTGAAGTTATCTTGCGCAGCCTCAAACGAAAAATTGTAATCGTTGTATACGGCGGTGGTGTTGGCAAACAATTTATTGTTGAAAACATGGTTCCAGCGCACCGTTCCGGTAGCGTTGCCCCAGGGTATGTTCACGTCTAAGCTTTGTTTGCCATTCACAAAATCAAAAACATCTCTTCCGAAGTATCCACTGATGTAGAGCCTATCCTTTTCACTGAATTTATAATTGATCTTGGTATTGAAGTCGTAGAAATAATATCCAGATCCGTAAAATTGAGCACTTTTACTGATGAATGGTTTGCTAACCCCATCTACGTAAGTTCTTCTGCCACTAACAATGAAGGAAGCTTTGTCTTTTTTTAATGGCCCCTGCACACTAAATCTTGAAGCAATTAACCCGATGCCACCTTCCATTTGATATTCCTGGTTGTTGCCTTCTTTCATGGTAATATCCAGCACACTGCTCAATCTGCCGCCATATTGTGCCGGCATTCCTCCTTTTATAAGGGTAACGTTTTTGATGGCATCTGAATTAAAGATGGAGAAGAAACCAAACAAGTGTCCGGTGTTGTATACCACCGCATCGTCGAGCATAATAAGATTTTGGTCGGGGCCACCTCCTCTCACATAAATACCCGCACTCCCCTCGCCTGCATTGCGGATGCCAGGAAGCAATTGCACCACTTTTAATAAATCAACCTCTCCCATAAAAGCTGGAATGGCTTTTATTTGTTCTATCGGTAAATTTACCTTCCCCATTTGTGCGTTCTTCACGTTGCTCTCTCGTTTGCGGCTGGTAACAATTACTTCTTCACTGAGTGCCATTCCACTGTTTAGGGAAATGTTTACGACAGTGTCTTTCAACAATTCAAGATTAAACGGGAGTGGTTGGTAGCCAACAGAGCTCGCCAAAAAAGCATAGCTGCCTTCGGCTAATGTGAGTGAATAAAATCCATACTGGTTACTGCTGATTCCTTTGGCATTTCCTTTTTCGGTGATGGTTGCACCAATCAGCGTTTCGCCGGTTGCTGCATCTTTAAAGTATCCACTGAGCGTGTACTTTTTTTGAGCTACTACAGGTAAACTGAGTGTCAATAAAAAAAAGAAAAACAGGTTTTTTTTCATAGTTAGAATTGAGGCCTATTTTAAAAGCCTATGCCAATACTGTCTTTCACCTCACCACAGTGTAACATGGTAGCTTTAAATTTTGGATGATTGTTGCCAAGGTATGGATTCACCACTTCGCTGTTGTTGCTGATCCAATTGGCATCTTTGTCTCCATCAAATGCCATTGGACAATTTTGTAAATACATGGTTGGCCCTTCATAATTAATGATCTTGAAGAATCCCGGATACAACATATCACTCAAGGTTCTAAAATCTAAACGCATTTGGGTAACATCCGTTTGTTGTAACAACGATATGGCATTCGCTTTAATCTCTGCGATGTTTGCAATGGCCGTTTGGGCAATCATTGCGTCATCTTTTTCCAACTCTTTCACAGGAATTCCATCCAATAAAGCGATAAAAGATCGGGTGAATTTTTTGGCGTTTGAAGTATCAGCAGATACGAAGGCATCTTTGATGCCCATGTAAGCATCCATTAAATTGCTAATTGAAAGATTAAAACTGTCTGAATGTTGTTTTACAGCTATGGGCGTCAATTTGGGGGCCTTGGGTTTAGATTCTTTTGTTCTAAGCATAAACCAATACACACTGAAGCCCCCAACTACCAATATCAATAAAGCAATAATTTTCTTCATATACTATTGTTTTAAACAAAGTTAAGCCTTTGGTTTTGCTGGAACACATCCCAGCGGTATGTTTTGATGAACGGCAGAAACTAGTATAGACGATGGTAAAACAAATTCGTTGCAATTGTTACTTACAAATCTGCATCCAAAGAAATTTAAAACGAAAATTATAACATCAAACTCCTCCAATAGTTTACCGTTTGAGTTAGCTTTGCCGAAATTTACATATTAAAATATTTTTTCAAAGATGTTATTAGGTTTACAGAATGTGACTTTTGAGTTTGGAGCGAGAACCATCGTAGAAGATGCCACCTGGCATATACAACCCAACGAACGCATTGGATTAATTGGATACAACGGAACTGGTAAATCCACTTTGTTTAAAGTGCTTACTGGGCAATACAGCCCTAGCAAAGGAACGATTGAAAAAGGGAGAGAAACAACCATAGGCTTTTTACACCAGGACTTGTTGGGTTTTGATACGGAAGACAGTATTTTAGATGTTGCACTGGGTGCATTTGAAAAAGTAAAAAAACTGGAGAAAGAACTCGAAGAAATTGCATTTGAATTAGAGAAAACAGGCGATGAAGACCTGGCCATGGAATATGCCGATAAACTGGCAGAATTAGATGTGCTGGATGGTTACAGCATTCATCATCGTACAGAAGAAATTTTACAAGGCCTTGGTTTCAGCAATGCAGAATTGCAAAAACCTTACAAAAACTTTAGTGGTGGTTGGCGGATGCGGGTGTTGCTGGCAAAAATGATTTTGCAGGCACCCGATGTGTTGTTGCTCGATGAACCTACGAATCACCTCGATCTTCCAAGTATTGAGTGGTTAGAAAAATACCTATTGCATTACCAGGGTGCGGTGGTGATTGTATCGCATGATCGTTTTTTCCTGGATAGAATGGTAACCAAGATCGTAGAACTGTATCAACAAGAATTGCATTTTTACACCGGCAATTATTCTTATTACGAAACCGAGAAAGCACTGCGGGTTGATATGCAGAAAAAAGCTTTTGAAAATCAGCAAGATTATATTCGCCAGCAGGAAAGATTCGTGGAGCGTTTTAAGGCCAAGGCCAGCAAAGCTGCTGCGGCACAGAGTATTGTGAAACGCCTCGATAAAATTGAACGCATAGAAGACGTGAACATCGAACGTCCGAATATGAAGATCAACTTTGCTGTAGAAAGGCAACCGGGTAAAATTATTTGCACACTCAAACACATTAACAAATCGTTTAAAGACATTGACATTGTAAAAGATACCGGTGCCGAAATAGACCGCAACGATAAAATTGCGCTCATAGGTGCCAACGGTAAAGGAAAATCTACCCTTTTGCGCATCATTGCCGGCACTGAAACATTTGAAGGCGATAGAGAATGGGGTTACAATGTGGCAGAAGCATTTTATGCCCAGCACCAATTGGAAGCATTGAACCAAAACAACGATGTTTTAGAAGAAATGAAAGATGCCAGAAGTGGCAAAACCGATTTGGAGTTAAGATCATTGCTGGGTGCATTTTTATTCAGTGGTGATGCGGTTGATAAAAAGATTAAAGTGTTGAGTGGTGGTGAAAAAGCAAGGGTGGCATTGGCTAAGACCATTGTGAGCAAGGCTAATTTTCTCATGTTGGATGAACCTACGAATCACCTCGATATTCATTCGGTTGATTTGTTGGTAGAAGCTTTGAATAAATACGAAGGCAGTTTGATATTGGTGAGTCACGACCGTTATTTTATCAGTCGCATCGCCAACAAAATATGGGAAATTGAAGACCAGAAAATTTTAGAATTCAAGGGTACTTATGCGGAGTGGGAAGACTGGAAAGAGCGCCGTGCCAAAGCACAGGCAGATGCAGCGAAGGCCGACAAAAGCAATGTGAAAGCGGAAGTTCCTAAAGTGGTAGCAGCGGCTAAACCAGCACCACAGCAACAACAATTGAACAACGATGCGAAAAAGGAATTACAAAAACTAAAAACCAAGTTTAAAACGCTGGAAGAAACGGTGGATAAGTTGAATAAAAGCAAAACTAGTTTAGAAGCGGCTTTGGCCAATCCAGAAATTTACAGCGATAAACAAAAGTTTATCAAAGCAGAAGCCGATTACAACAAAGCCGCACAGGATTTGGCTGCTGCCAACAAAGAATACGAGTTGCTTTTTGAGAAGATCATGGAGTTAGAAGGTTAAGGTCGGTTATCATCGAATTTAAAAGCCGTTGCCGCCGTCTGGTTTTCAACCAAGCGCCGTGGTTCGTGACGCACGAAACACAGTGGGGTTGTTGCCGCCGTCTCGTTTTCAACCAACGGCTATGGATACTTTACAACATGAGTTTTGTTTAATTCCAAACTTTTCAAACCCAGCGCCGTGGTTCGTGACTAACTAAACACCGCGAAGAATTTATCTGAACCATGATTTACATGATTAAAGGATTTCCATGATTTCCCAGGACGAAACTGCTCTACCAATTTAGTAATGTAAACGAACAAAAAGATTTCCATCATCGAATTTAAAAGCCG